>JANLQT010000528.1:0-3056 GCA_031368035.1 Rhodobacterales bacterium
TGGCGTCTGCCGGGTCCTTGCCGAGAACATCCGGCGCGGCGAAGCGGGACTGCCCTTCATGAACCTGGTGGACCGCGCCCGAGGCTATTGACGCCTCGCGCCTGCCTTGACGTCCTTGCGCTTCTTGCCACATCCGGGGGCTGGATGTCAGGAACTGTTCGTCAGCGCCAGCGTATCCCGGCACCCAAGGTTGCTGCGCC
This sequence comes from Rhodobacterales bacterium, assembly GCA_031368035.1. Lineage (GTDB taxonomy): Bacteria > Pseudomonadota > Alphaproteobacteria > Rhodobacterales > Rhodobacteraceae > Stagnihabitans. The sequence continues at coordinate 201 of JANLQT010000528.1, forward strand.
GAGCCGGCCTTTTGCCGGTTCTGTCTGCTGACGCATTCCCGGACCTTCCATGAACATTTCCAAGACCGAGCAGCGCGTGCTGCACGCGCTCGCCCAAGGCGGGGCCATCCGCCATGAACGCGAAGGCGGCAAGGTGTTCGAAGCCCTGTGCCTGACCCGAGACGGCATGATCCTGGCCGATTGCACTGTGCCCCGGTTCCAGCGTTTGCGCCGTCGCGGCCTGTTCGAACGCAAGGGTGGCGCACCCTATAAAATCTCGGCGCTCGGGCGGCAGGAGGTGCGGGCGCGGTCCGACAACCGCACATGACCCAGCGCCGCGCCGGGCCCCCGTCCATCGGGCAGACGCGGCCCCGCCCCGACCGTCCTTTCGGCCCCTGCACCGTGATCTCGCCGCCTTGCGCGCCCCGCGGCATCTCGCAGGCAAATCCTAACGCTTCGTAAATTCGCGCGGCCAAGTGCTTGAAATCATTGGCCCGAAAATCTGTCCACGCGTGGACACTTTTTCCTACCTGTGCCGCCGGAACAGCCGCGCCCTTGAATACAGCTCCTCCAGCCGTTTCATCCGCGCCTCGGTCACCGGCCAGATCTGGCTTTGCACTGCCCCCAAAAGGCTTTCGATCAGCACCAGCGGCGCCACCAGTGAATCCCAGGCCGAGGGTGCTTCGATATGGCAGGCCAGCATGTGCCTTGCGTGTGACACGGCGGGCGAGACCCAACGATCGGTGATCAGCACGATTTCGACGCCCTGATCCTTGGCCATCTCGGCCAGGTTCAGCACCGCGTTTTCATAGCGGCGGATGTCGAACACCACCAGAACATCCCCCGGCGCCATGTCCAGCAAGGCGGGCGGCCAGGTTGTCGAATTGTGGGGCAGCAGCGTGACTCCCGGCCGGGTGACCGACAAAAGCGAAGTGAAGTAATCCGCCATCGCATGGGTGATCCTCCCGCCCAGTGCGAACACCTTCCGCCCCGGATCGGCCAGCAGCTCCACCGCCCCGTCAAACTCTGCCTGATCAATCTGCCCCAGCGTCGCCGACAGGTTCTTCAGCGCCTGTTCGGCCATCTGATTCAGGATGTGGGTGTCGTCAATCAACGCGGCCTTTTCGTGTTTGGTCAGGGGCGAGACCAGCATCGCCTCGACCTCGCTGCGCAGGGCACCCTGAAAATCGGGATAGCCCTTGTAGCCCAATTTCTGCGCCAACCGCACCACCGTCGGAGTGGACACCTGCGCCGCCTTGGCCAGCACGGTGATCGAACCCAGCGCGGCCATCGGATAATGCGACAGGATATGCGAGGCGAGTTGCCGTTCGGTCGGGGTGAACGCCGCAAGCGACGCACGCAGCTGGTCCTCTACCGTTCCGATCTGGTCCATGGTGCTCCTCCAACGATTGGAAAGTTTGTAACAGGATTTGCGCGGCAGAAACAATCTTGACAGTGCGCGCCTGCCGCGACAGGTTTTTACCTACAAGGAGTGACTCGCGCATGCCCCGTGGCCCCGCCGCAACCGCTGCCCCAACTTATCCCCCGGTGATCGATCGGGCCGAGGCGAAAGGCCGCGTGGTGCTGGTCTGCGAGCATGCATCGAACGCAATACCGCCCCGCTGGGGCGACCTGGGCCTGACCGAGGCGCAGCGCCTCGCGCATATCGCGTGGGACCCCGGCGCGCTGTCCGTCTCGCGCGCCCTGGCCGACCGGCTGGATGCCGTTCTGGTGCATGCGCCGGTCAGCCGCCTCGTGTATGACTGCAACCGCGCGCCCGACATGCCCGGCGCGATGCCGGCGCGGTCCGAGGTCTACGATGTGCCGGGCAATGCCGCGCTCTCGCCCGCCGAGCGGTTGGCGCGGACCGAGGCCGTCTATCTGCCTTGGGTCCACGGGTTGCACGGGCTGATCATGCAGCGTGTCGCGGTGGGGTTGCGGCCGGTGATCGTGACCATGCATTCCTTCACTCCGCTGTATTTCGGCAAGCCCCGACGGGTGGAATTCGGGGTGATCCATGACGCCGACCCAAGCCTTGCCGTGGCGATCCATGACGCCGCCAGGCGGCTCACGCGGCTGAACACCGAACTCAACTCTCCCTATTCCGCCCTTGACGACGTCACGCATACCTTGCGCGTTCACGCCACACCCTACGGCCTGCCCAACGCCATGCTGGAAATCCGCAACGATCTGATCGCGGATGATGCCGCCTGCATCGCCATGGCCGACATGCTCGCGCCCGTTCTCAACATGGGTGTCACGGAAATCCAGCGGCAAGCCAAAGCCAGCTGACGGCGCGCCTTTTTCAAGGACGCGCCCAACCACAAGGCCCAAAGCGGCCAACATCAAAGGGAGACCGGACCATGCCCGGCAATCTGACACTCGATCAACTGAAAGACCTCGTGGAACGCGGCAGCATCGATACGGTGCTGGTAGCCGGGGTCGACATGTGGGGCCGCCTGATGGGCAAGCGCTTCCACGCGGCCTTTTTCGTGCAAAGCGGCTGGAAGGAAACGCATTGCTGCGACTACCTTTTGACCGTCGATCAGGACATGAACACAGTGCAGGGCTACAAATCCTCGTCCTGGATGACCGGTTACGGCGACTATGTGCAAAAGCCCGATCTGACCACGCTGCGGCTTATCCCCTGGCTGCCCGGCACCGCGCTGGTGCTGGCCGACCTTCTGGACCACCACACCCACCAAGAGGTTCCCCACTCCCCCCGCGCCATCCTGAAAAAACAGGTCGCCCGTGCCCGCGCCATGGGGTTCGAACCGATGATGGCCACCGAACTCGAATTCTACCTGTTCGAGAATTCCTACGAAAACCTGCGCGATGGCGGGCTGAAAGCGCTGCATCCGGTGTCCGCCTACAACG
>JANLQT010000073.1:0-4288 GCA_031368035.1 Rhodobacterales bacterium
CCCGTCTTCCAGCCGCTGAAGATCAAAACTGACGAAGCACTAGCAGAATTTAGATTGCATAATGCGGATGTTGTTGTGGTTGTCGCTTACGGCCGGATCCTGCCGGAAACCTATCTGACGCAGTTGAAGATGGCCCAGGACGCCGGGATTTGCCGCGAGATCGGCGTGTCGAACTTCACCATCGCGCTGATCCAGCAGGCAGAGGCGTGCCTTGGCGCCGGCGCGCTGACTTGCAACCAGATCGAATTGAACCCGCTGTTCAAGAACTCCAGAATCGCTGCCCATTGCCGGGCGCGGGGCATCCGCGTCACCTGCTATCTGCCGCTGGCCCGGGGTCTGTTGTCGGCCAACCCGGTGATCGCTTCCATCGCTGAAACCCATGGCGTCACCGGCGAGCAGATCGGGCTCGCCTGGGAATGGGCCAAGGGCTATGCGGCGATCCCGACCTCGTCGCGGCCCGAGCGGATCGCCGCAGGTTTTTCTGCGCAAACCATCCGCCTGACCGACGCCGAGATTGCCGCCATAGACGCCATCCCCGACGCCCCGCGCGTGATTGCGCCCGATTGGGGGCCGCGCTGGGACTAAGCCGCACTTCACCGCCACACGTTAGCAAAGGGAACGACATGTCTGGAATACTTGGGATCGGCCATCTGGCGCTGCGGGTGCGCGACCTTGATCGCTCGCTGGAGTTCTGGCGCGACCGCGTCGGGTTTCAGGAAATGGACCGCTTGCGCCGCGACGACGGCACGACCTGGCTGGTCTATCTGCGCATCACCGACAGCCAGTGTCTGGAACTTTTCCCGGGCGCCACGACCGAAGCCGTGCCGCCCGACGACCACAATGGCGTGATGCACATTTGCCTTGAGATCGAGGATCTGGACGTCGAGATTGCCCGGCTGGAACAGGCTGGTGTCAAGATCGTCTCGCCGATCAAGGGCGGCATCGACAACAATCGCGGCGCCTGGATCCATGATCCCGATGGCAATCGCATCGAACTTATGGAAATGCACCCCAACTCCATCCAGTATAAGGCGATCAGGGCTTTGAGGGCCGGCTCGGGAAAGTAGACATATGGCCAAGTCCGTTGCCCGCCTGAAAGACATTGCAGAGCAGACGGGCTTTTCGGTCAACACGGTCAGTCTGGCGTTGCGCGGCAGCACGCGCATCCCCGATGAAACCCGCACAGTGATCCTGCAAACCGCAGAGCGGCTGAACTACTTGCCCAATCAAGTGGCGCAGTCGCTGGTGCGGCGCGAGACGCGGTCGATCGGGCTGATCCTGACCGACCTGAAGAACCCGGTTTTGACGGCGGTGGCGCAGGCGGTGGAACTGGAATTGTCCAAGCGCGGCTATACCACTTTGTTTGCCACCTCGAACAACCTGCTCGCCCGAGAGGCCGAGATGATCGAGACGTTTCGCGCGCGCCGTGCGGATGGGATGCTGATTTTTCCGTGCAGCCACAGGCAGTTGGATCATATCCGGGTCTTGCGGAAGCGCAATTATCCGGTGGTGCTGCTGGTGGGCGACCCCGATGCAGGGATCGACGCCGTCTGCATGGACGAGCGGGCAGGGGCCTTCAAGGCGGTGGCGCATCTTATAAATAACGGCCACAGCCGGATCGCGCTGATCGACGGGTCGGCCTTGCTGGGCAACACCGAAAAGCAGGAAGGCTTTCTGCGCGCCCATGCCCAGTTGGGCCTGACGCCCGAACCCAAGCTGATGCTGGACCCCAAGGGCGGATCCGTGGCGGCGGGGTTCTGGGCGATGGACGAGTTGTTCGGGCGCAAGCTGGGGTTTTCGGCGGTGTTTGCCGCCAATGATTCGCTGGCGCTGGGTGCGCTGCGCTATTGCAGCAAGAACGGACTGCGGGTTCCCGAGGAGGTGGCGATTGTGGGGTTCGACAACATCGAATTTGGCGAATATGCCGTCACGCCGATCTCGACCATCAATTACGATGTCACGCGCGTCACTCAACTGGCCATCGAGCGGGTGCTGGAGCTGATCAGTGCCACGGGCGAGTTGCCCGAGGCGCGGGTGACCCAGGTGGAGCCGGAACTGGTCGTGCGCGAAAGTTCCAACCGGCGTTATCTGGCGACCGGGTAGCGGACATAGGCGAGCCGGTCCGAGCCTGGCGCCCAGGAGGGTACGTTGATCGTGCCCTGTCCGCCGTTGAAGGCGTCAAAGTCGCGGATGCCCGAGCCATCGGGGTTCGCCAGACGCAGGATCACCGCCTTGTCGGCGGGGTGGCCAAGGGTGCCCTCGGGAAAGCTGATGTAGCACATCTGTGCTCCATCGGGCGACAGATGCGGGAACCAGTTGACGCGGTCGTCATGGGTCAATTGCTGCACTTCGGTCCCGTTCGGCCGCATGCGGAAGATCTGGGCATGGCCCGGACGGCGGGCCGCACCCTCGCCGTTATAGTACAGCCATTGGCCATCGGGTGAATATTCCGGGCCATCGACCGGGCAGGCGCCATCGGTCAGATAGGCCTCGGTCCCGCCCGTTGCGGAGATCACCGCAATCCGCATCATCGGGGCGCCGCCCTTCGTTTCATAAGCGACATAGGTCAGGGTTTTGCCATCGGGCGAGATGCCATGCAGGTAGTGGCGATAGCGGCGGGTAGGGTCCTGGTCATTAGAGATTTTCGTGGGAACCCCGCCAGTCAACGGCACCGCATAAAGATGGCTGTCATTGGCGCTGACAAACACGGTCTTGCCGTCCGGCGCCAGGACATGGTCGTTGTTCAGATTTTCGACCGGCGCGGTGTTGATGCGGTGCGGGCCGTCCAGACCATCGGGAGAGATGCGGAACAGGCGGCCATCGGCGTTGTAGACCAGCCAAGCCCCGTCCAGCGCCCAGTTCGGCGCCTCGATCAGTTCCTGGGTGTCATAGATCACCGTGGTCTTGCCGGTTTTCGCGTCGGCCACGACCAATTCGCAGCTTTGTCGGGGCAGCAGACGCCTGGTGTCCGGATCCGGTCGCATCGCTTGGCTTCCCGGCATCGCAGGCCCCCGTTAGGTGTCAAACATGTATTAGCGCTAATACCAATTTGGACAACCCGAGTCAACAATGCGTTGCCCCTTGCGTTCCGACAGGCGGCTTGCCCAGGGCATGGGGCGCGTCTTGAGCCTGCGCTTGTGGTCAGATGACAAGGCTTGCCCCGGCATTCTCGATCAGTCTGACCAGGCTTAGGGCGGTCATCGCCGATGACTTGGGGTTGTCGCGCAGCGGGGCGTTTTCAAAGCGAAGGACCATGCTGCCGAAGGCGCCCGTCGCCGTGATCTCGTGCCGGTTGACGGCACTGGCGGGGTCGGCGACCAGCGTGACCCGGCTGCGGTCGGGGCCAAGCCCGGCCAGTGCGACCACAAGCGCGACATTGGCGTTTAGCGGAAAGCGCGCGGCGGCCTCGCGCGCGGTGCCGTGGAAGAACGCCATCGGCGCGCGCAGACCGGCCAGATCGCACAGGGTTTCGGCCTCGGTCCCGGCCCAGGCGACGGGCGGCTTCACGATGCGATGTTCGACGCTTTCCAGCCCCATCCGGGTTGCAGCGGACAGCGCATCGATGCCGCCAAGCGCGCCGGGGGGGATGATAAGCCGCGCGCCATGCTGCCGTGCCGCGTCGGTCAATTCGTCCAGCAAGGCTGCATCCGCGAAGGCCGAGACGGAGGAGACCGCAAAATCCAGTCCAAGGCCAAGTGCGGCCCGCCCCCAGGGCGCGACAGCGGCGCGGCTTGCGATCTCGACCACCAGGCCGGCACCCACGCCCGCAAGTTGGCCCGGATCGCTCAGGATCGGCACGCCGGGGGGCAGGTCGGCGCGCGGTGGCGCGCCCCCGCGAAGGCCGACCGCCGCGATGCGGCCCGCCTGGCCCCGTTCGTGCAACAGGGCCGCCACGGCGCTGCCGATGGCGCCAAAGCCGACCAGCACCACACCGGCGGCTTTGGTCACAGCGTCACCCACCCGGCGGGCGGCTCTTTTCCTGGATGCACCGTGCCGCAGTTCGGGCAGGTGCGCAGCGCGGCGTCGGCATAGAACCGGGCATAGATCGGCGGCAGGTCATCGACGATGCTGACCAGATCAACCTCGGACCGGTGCACGCGCGCCTGGCAGTCAAAGCAATACCATTCCACCGCGTCCAGCGCGCCGTCCGGACGGGCCGGTTCGATCACCAGCCCGATCGAGCCGTCCTGAGGGCGTTGCGGCGAATGGCGCATATGGGCGGGCAGAAGGAAAATGTCGCCCTCGCGGATCGGCACGTCATAGAACGCGCCGCTGGAGGTGTCGTGCA
>JANLQT010000579.1:0-9047 GCA_031368035.1 Rhodobacterales bacterium
AAGCAGCGGAGGCTTCGCCAAGTCTTTTGCATTCAGAAAAGTTGGGGGTTTCACACCCCCAAACCCCCGTGGGGTATTTGGCGAAGATGATTGGCAAAGCAAAAGCCCAGTCCCATCACTGTGGCCCAAATACCTCCCGCCGGAGGCAAACCGGAAGCTGCGCGGCAACGTCCGCGCCGCTGACACAAAACCTTGGCGAAGCCTCCGCTGCTTCAACGGTGTCAGCCGCGCTGAAGCTTGACCGGCTCGGAACGGCCCAGCCGCAGGAAATGTGCCATGAAGGGCTTGGCGCCGTCCAGATCGCGCGTCACCGCATAAAGCCGCTTGGTGATGGTGCCAGGGCCCAAGGGACGGGTGACATAGTCCGCGTTCGACTTCACATCGCGGATCACCCAATCGGGCAGCACCGCGACGCCCCGGTTCGATCCCACCAGCATCAGGATCACCGCCGTCAGTTCCGCCTGCCGCTGGCCCAACGGTTCCACCTGCGCCGGGGTCAGCAGCTCGGTGAACACATCCAGCTTGTCGCGCCCGACCGGATAGGTGATCAGCACCTGATCGCGGAAATCTTCCGCCTCGATCACCATTTTCGCCGCCAAAGGGTTTTGCGACGAGGCCACGAACGTCGGCGCATAGTCGAACAGCGGATGCGCCATCAGCCCCGGCAGCGGCTCGGGGTTGGACGAGATCACCAGATCCACCTCTTCGCGCACCAGCGCCGGGAAGCTGTCGAAGGCGAGCCCGGCGCGGATATCCACATCCACCTCGGGCCAGGCGTGGCGGAACTGTTCCAGCACCGGGAACAGCCAGTCAAAGCAGGCATGGCACTGGATCGCGATGTGCAGCCTTCCGGTCTTGCCCGACTTCACCGCGCGAAATTCCTCCTCCAGCGCGGTGATTTCCGGCAGGATGCGCTCGGCCACCCGCAGCATCCGCATTCCCGCCGCGGACACGCGCATCGGTTTGGACCGGCGCACGAACAATTCCATGCCCACCTGCGTTTCCAGCCCCGCGACCTGATGGCTCAGCGCCGATTGGGTCATGTTCAGAAGGTCCGCCGCCCGTGCCAGCCCCCCCGCCTGATGGATCGCGCGCAAGGTGCGGAAGTGGCGCAGCTCTAGATACATGTTCCAAACCTCATGTTCTTCTTGAGAATTATGAATTTGTCTCACATTCGGGGATGTGCGACAAGGGGGCAACTTCAGGAGTTGCCCCATGTCCGTGCCCCGTATCAGTTTTGAATTCTTCCCGCCGCAGACGCTGGATGCCAGCTTCCGCCTGTGGGAGACGGTGCAAGCCCTTGCGCCGCTGGCCCCGAATTTCGTCTCGGTCACCTATGGCGCGGGCGGCACGACGCGCAAGCTGACGCATGAGGCGGTGGCGGCGATCGCCAAGAACTACGGGCTGAACGTCGCCGCGCATCTGACGTGCGTCGATGCCACCAAGGCGGAAACGCTTGAAATTGCAGAGGCTTACGCGGCCTCCGGTGTCACAGAAATCGTCGCCCTGCGCGGAGACGCTCCCAAGGGCGCGGCCCGCTTTACCCCGCATCCGGACGGCTTCGCCCATGCCGCCGAGCTGGTCGAATCCCTCGCCGCAATGGGCAAGTTCAAGATCCGCGTCGCCGCGTACCCCGAGCGTCACCCCGATGCTGCCGATGCCACCGCGGACATCCATTGGCTGAAGGCCAAGCTGGACGCCGGCGCCACCAGCGCCATCACCCAGTTCTTTTTCGAGGCGGAAACCTTCCTGCGCTTCCGCGACGCCTGCGCGCGCGCCGGCATCACCGCGCCGATCATCCCCGGCATCCTTCCCATTCAGTCGTGGGAGGGGGCCAAACGCTTTGCCCTGCGCTGCGGCGCCCATGTCCCGCCGCGCCTCGACGAAAGCTTCCACTACGCCATTCGCGACGACCGCGAGGAGCTATTGTCCGTCACCCATTGCTCCACCCTGTGCGAGCGGATGATCGAGGAAGGCTGCGAGGACCTGCATTTCTACACTCTGAACCGCCCCGGATTGACCCGCGAAGTTGTCCGCATCCTGGGCCTCGCCCCGGAGCCGGCGCTGGAAAAGGTCGCCTGAGGGGCGCCCAAGTTTACTCCCAGCCTGTCAAGGCTCACCTTGCGCCGGGGCGAAAGCTCCGGCGTTTTCTCTTGGGCGTTTACCGACTGAACCAGCGCGCCCGGCGGGTGGCGCCGAACCGCTCCTTGTCGTCTCGCAGCTCCACCGAGGCCCCATGCCATGTGCCGAACGGCTTGGGGCCGGACAGGAAATCCACATCCACCCGACCAATCCGGTCCGCTCCGAATTCGATGTAGCACGACCCTGCGCCGGGGTTGCGCGCCAATTGTTGCTCTCCCCGAATCTGTGAGATGATGTTCTGTGCAACCGTCCGCGCTGCGCCTTCGGCATAGACCCCCGCCTTGGGCACCCCGGTGCTCGCGAGATCCCCGACCGCATAGACACCCGGATATTTCGTCTCAAGCGTATAGGGATCTACCGTGACCCAGCCATTCTCGGTCAACCCTGCTGCGACCACCACATCCGCGGCCCGGTTCTTTGGCACTCCAAGGAACAGATCGCAGGGCAAGGTCGATCCGTTGTCAAGCGTCACCACTTTGTCCCTCACAGAAGTGACCCGCGCGCCGGGGATGAAGGTGATCCCCCGTTCCGCAAAGGCCGAAAGGATAGCCTTGGACGTCTCTGGTGAGGGCGGTACCGGCGACGGAAGCGGGTTGACCAACGTGATCCGGGAAATGCCATCCAACCCGCGGGACCGGAGGTAATCATGCATCATCAGCGCGCATTCGCTGGGCGCTGGTGGGCATTTGTAGGGCGCACCGCACACGCCCACGACCACATCCCCGCCACGGAACTCCGGAAGTAGCCCGGCAAGATGCGCCGCGCCCGCGACCGAGTAGAACTCGTTTTGGCCCAGAACCACACCCGGCGTTGAGGTGACATCATAAACCGCACCCAAAGCGATCACCAGCCAGTCGGCTTCGTGGACACCCTTGTCCGTGGTGATGCGTTTGGCAACGGCGTCAATCGCCGTGACGGTTTCTCGCAAAAGCTGCACCCCCGCCTTGGAGAAATCTGCATAAGGATTGCGGATGGCGGCCTCGCTTGACCGGCCAAACAGCAGATCCAGCTTGGCAAAACCGAAAACGAAGCTATCGGACTTGTCGATCAATGTGACTTGGGCATCGTCACCCATCGCTTCGGATAGCGACGTTGAAAGTTCAAGCCCACCAAAGCCGGCGCCGAGGATCAATATGCGAGACGTCATGCGATGGCCTCCAGAGGGTGCGCGCCATCATGCAAGGACGCCGGTGGGCGCGTAAAGGGGGCAAGGTTGTTCAAGCGGAGGTTTACACTCCCTCACCCCCGCACCGCCCGCTCAATCACCCCCACGTCGATCCTCCGCATCGTCATCATCGCGTCGAACGCCCGCTTCGCCCCATCCCCGCCCGCCATCATCGTCTCACTCAGCACCCTTGGCGTGATCTGCCAATTCACCCCCCACTTGTCCTTGCACCAGCCGCGCTCGCTTTCCGCACCGCCGCCCCCAACGATGGCGTTCCAGTAGCGGTCGGTTTCGGCCTGATCCTCGGTCGCAATCTGGAAAGAAAACGCCTCGCTCTGCTTGAAATAGGGCCCGCCGTTCAGTCCCATGCAGGGGATGCCGCAGACCGTGAAATTGACTGTAAGCACGTCGCCCGCCTTGCCGGACGGATAGTCGCCGGGCGCGCGGTGGACGCCCTCGACAAAGCTGTCCGGGAAGGTCGCGGCATAAAACCGCGCGGCCGCCTCGGCGTCCTTGTCAAACCAAACGCAGATCGTGTTCTTGGGAATATTCATGGTCGCTCCTTTCCAATAGCCGCGTGCCTTGGGGTGGGGTCCTCCCGCCCGAAAGGCACGGCAATCCTGTAACGTGGACCTGCCTCCCCCCGTTCCGGAAGGGCCCAGCAGGGCGCAAGTCTCCGCTCAATTGGTACGATCTTGGTAAACGCAAAGTAAGCGAAAATCACGAAACCTCGCGATGTCAAGGAATTACCAGACATTTCACGCGTGAAAATTGCGGATTTCACAGCTCTTCGCCGCCTGAAACGGCAGCGCTGCGACGGGCACCGGCCAGGAACACCTCTCCCGCCAGGCCCCGTGCCGGGAACTTTCGTGTAGGGGAATGTGCCAGTGTCGCCAAGCCTTGGCCGCGTTGCGTCCTTTGTGGAAAAAAGCTGGAGCCTGATCATGCCGATGTCCTTTGCGCCCACCGCCGCAGCCTGTTGCAACTTCTGGCCGACGGCTCGGTCGGAGCGATGGCAAGCCTGGCCCGCGCCGGCACCGGCTTCAGCTTGCAGGATTTCGCGGACAGCCTGCCGTTGCTGCCGCAAGCGACGCTTTGCACCGCCCGGAAGGTCATCAGCATGGATGCGGTCTCGCCCGTGGCCGATGCGGTGGCGGTGGTGGGCGACCGGGTGCTGTTCGTGGGGCCACGGGCAGAGGTTGCGGCGCGGCTGGGCGATCAGCCCTTTACGCAGGACGACCGGTTTGAGGGCAAGGTGATCCTCGCCGGCATGATCGACCAGCATGTGCACCCGGTGCTGGCCGCCTTGACCATGACGCTGGAGATCATTGCCATCGAAGACTGGGTGTTGCCGACCGGCACGGCCAAGGCGGCGCTGAACGCCGAAGACTATATGGCCCGGTTGACCGCCGCGGAAGCCGCGCTGCAAGACCCCGCCGAGCCACTGATCACCTGGGGCTATCACCATTATTTCCACGGCCTCGTCCGCCGCGCCCAACTGGAGGCGATCAGCGCCGCAAGGCCGATCGTGGTCTGGCACCGCTCTGCCCATGAGGTGATCTTGAACTCGGCTGCGCTGACCCTGCTGGGCATCACGGCGGATCTGGTGGCCGCGCTGCCCGCCGCCGCGCTGGCGCAGACCAGTTTCGAGGATGGCTATTTCTACGAGACCGGCTTTTTTGCCATCATGCCCAAGCTGGCCCCTTTGCTCGCCACGCCCGAGCGGTTGACGGCGGGGCTGGAATTGACGCGGGATTACCTGCACCGGTCCGGCGTCACCGTGGCCTGCGAGCCGGGCGGCGTGCTGTCGCGGCCCTTGCAAGAGGTTCAGAACAAGATCCTTGGCGGCAGCGATGTGCCGTTCCGGATGCATTACATCCCCGATGGCAAGTCGCTGGCGGCGCTGTATGCAGGCCCCGAGATGATCGCCCAGACAGCAGCTTTGATGAGCTGGGGGGCCCGGGCGGGTGTCGTTCCTGCCGATGCAGGTCAAGCTGTTCGCCGATGGCGCGATCTACAGCCAGCTGATGCAGATGCGCGACGGTTACACCAACGGGCACAAGGGCGAATGGATCATGGAACCGGCGGTGTTCGACCCGGCGTTTGATACCTATTGGGCGGCGGGCTATCACATTCACATCCATCAAAATGGCGATGCTGGCCTCGATATGGTGCTGGACGCGCTGGACCGGAACATGCGCCGTCAGCCCCGTCCCGACCACCGCGCCACCATCGTCCACTTTGGCTATGCACGGCAAGATCAGGTGGACCGCCTCGCCGATCTGGGGGCCATTGTCAGCGCCAATCCCTATTACCTGACGGCGCTTTCCGACAAATACGGCGAGATCGGCATGGGCAAGGCCCGGGCGGACGCGTTGGTGCCGATCGGCGACGTGGTGGCGCGTGCCGTGCCCGTGTCGTTCCATTCCGACATGCCCATGGCCCCGGCGCAGCCGTTGTTTCTGGTCTGGGCCGCCGTGAACTGCACCACCGTTTCGGGCCGCGTGGCCGGGCCGGAACAGCGCCTGACGGTCGATCAGGCCCTGCGCGCCGTGACCATCGATGCCGCCCAGCCGCTCCGGCTTGAGACCGAGATTGGCAGCATCACCCCCGGCAAATACGCCAATTTCTCGATCCTCGAGGCGGACCCCTATGAGGTGGCGCCTGACGCGCTGAAGGATATCGCGGTCTGGGGCACGGTGTTTGAAGGCACGGTCTATCCGGTGCAGGCAGCGGCCCCGATCAAGAAAGCCGCGCTGTTTGGTCCAGCAAGCGCCCCCACGGTCCAGCCGCTATATGCGCAGGCCTCGGTCGCTCCGATTGCCAATCGCGGAGGGTACGTCAGCTGCGGCTGCTGCGCGCCGCAAAGTTCCAGTTGCCGGGCGGACACCGCAGCACCCAACTTCACCATGGGCTGTTGCAGCACCAACGCCTTGGGCTGGGCGGTGGCCGCCGAATGGGCCGCGCTGGTCTGGCGCGGGGCGGATTTCCAAGCGGTTCCGGCAAAGACCGCCCGGCGCGGCCCCACCGCGCCGGGCCGTACGGGGTGTGAAATCCACGCCATTCTTGGTAAACGCTTTCTGAACAGAAAAACGAAAACTTAGTGTTTGCAGTAATTTTCCAGACATTTCACGCGTGAAATCTCGCGATTTCGCAGGCTTTCCCGTCCCCGTTGCACACCTTCCGCCCTGCCGTTACCTTGGCCCCCAAACCGGAGGCCCCCATGAAGCCCATCTACATCCTGAACGGTCCCAACCTGAACCTGCTGGGCCAGCGCCAGCCGGAAATCTACGGCCGCGAGACGCTGGAGGATGTGGCCGCCGCCTGCGCTTCGACCGCCGAAGAGCTGGGCCTGACCATCCGCTTTCACCAGTCCAACCATGAAGGCGCGCTGGTGGACTGGATACAAGAGGCGCGCGGGCAGGGGGCGGGCATCATCATCAATCCCGGCGCCTATTCCCACACCTCCATCGCCATCCTGGACGCGCTGAACGCCTTCGACGGCCCGGTGATCGAGGTGCATATCTCGAACATCCACAAGCGCGAGCCGTTCCGGCATCATTCCTTTGTCAGCCAGCGTGCCGATGGGGTGATCGCGGGCTGCGGCACGCAAGGTTACGGGCTTGGCCTGCGGCGTCTGGCGCAGCTTCTGGCCAAGGCCTAGGGCCTTGCCCGAGGCCCCGGACCCTGCGTTTCGCTGGCACCCATCGGCCCGTATCGCCGCCAGCCCGGGCGCGGCCGCCAGCGCCTTGACCGCCGCACTGGCAGAGCCGGGCCGCCCTTTCCGCATCGACGGCGCGGGCCCCGCGCCCGATCCGGGCCCCGTGCCGATGTTCGAAACCCTGACCGGCGGGTCCACCGGCACCCCGCGCCGCATCCGCCGCACGCAAGCCAGCTGGACCGCCAGTTTCGCGGTGAACGCGGGGCTTTTCGGCATCGGCCCCGGCACCTCCAGCGCGGTGCTGGGCGATCTGGTCCATTCGCTGGCGCTGTACGGCGCGCTTGAAACCCTGCACCTCGGGGCTGACCTGCACCTTCTGGGCGGCCAGCGCCCGGGCCGGCAGCGGCAGGCTTTGGCCGCAGGCCCGGTGGATCTGATCTACGCCACGCCCTCGCAACTGCGCCTGTTGGCCGAGGCGAAAGGTCCCGAACTGCCCGCGCGACATCTGCTGGTGGGCGGATCGAAACTCGATCCCGCCCTGCGCCATGCCATCCAGACGATGGCCCCGAAGGCCACCGTGCACGAATTTTTCGGCGCGGCAGAGGCGTCGTTCATCACCCTTGCCGGGCCGGACGCGCCCGAGGCTTCTGTCGGACGTCCCTATCCGGGCGCACGGATCGAGGTTCGGGACCCGGCGGGCCGCGCGGCCCCCGGCATGACCGGCGAAATCTGGGTGCAAAGCCCCTATCTGTTCGAAACCTACGCCGGGCAGCCCGGCTCCGCCTGCTGGCAGGACGGCTGGCTGTCGGTCGGCGAGCAGGGGTGGCTGGACAGCGGCATCCTGTATCTGTCAGGCCGCGCGGGCCGCATGGTCAAGATCGCCGACAGGGCTGTCCATCCCGAACAGATCGAGGCGTTCCTGCACGCCCAGCCCGGCGTGACCCGCGCCGCCGTCCTGCCCCGCCCCGATCCGCTGCGCGGTCAGCATCTGGTGGCGCTGGTGCAGGGTAAGGCCTCGGACGCGGCGCTGCTGGCCGCGCTCCGCTTGGCCTTCGGCCCCCTTGTTGCGCCCAAGGCGATCCTGCGGCCCGCGGATTGGCCCATGCTGGCGTCGGGAAAGACCGACCTGACCGCTTTGGCCCGCCTGACATGAGCTGGATCATCGCCGCCCGCCGCACCGCCGTCGTCCCGCAAGGCGGGGCGTTCCGGCGGCTGGAGATTCACGACCTCGCCGCCCCGGTGATCCGCGCTTGCCTTGCCGATGCGGGGATCGACGCCGCACAGGTGGATGAGGTGATCCTGTCCAACGCCCTTGGCGCTGGCGGCAACCCGGCGCGGCTGGCGGCGCTGGCGGCGGGCCTGCCCCAGCATGTGGCGGGCCTGACCATCGACCGTCAATGCGCGGGCGGCCTTGATGCCGTGCTGCTGGCCCATGCCCTTGTCGCATCAGGCCAAGCGCGCATCGTGATCGCCGGGGGCGCCGAAAGCCACTCCCGCCGCCCCCTGCGGCTGCGCACCGATCCCGAGGGCGGCCCGCCGGCGCCCTATGACCGCCCGCCCTTCTCGCCCTTCCCAACCCGCGACCCCGACCTGCATGCAGCGGCGGCGGCGCTGGCCGAAAGGCTTGGCATTTCCCGCGCCAAACAGGATGCCTGGGCGGCTGCCAGCCACGCCAAGGCCCTCGCCGCGAAAGATCGCCTGCGGGCAGAGATCGTCCCGCTGGAAGGGCAGGACCACGACCCGTTCACCCGTGTTCTGACCCCAGCCCTCGCCGCCCGCGCCCGGCCCATCACCGTCACCAGCACCGGCATCATCAGCGGCACCGTCACCCCGGCCAATGCCGCTGTCGCAGCGGATGCGGCGGCGTTCGTGATGGTTTCCGCAGCGCCCTTCGGCCCAAATCCGCTGCGCCTCCTCGGCGGCAAAACCCTTGGCGCCGCGCCTGACGACCCCGGCCTCGCCCCCCACCCCCCCAAGCTTTCGGGGCTGGGGGCGACCGGCACAAAACCCGACAGCCAGTCCCAGGCCGAAATAATTGAGGCCTATGCGGGGGCGGCGCAGGGGTGCGTCCAGGGCGCC
>JANLQT010000604.1:0-2206 GCA_031368035.1 Rhodobacterales bacterium
ACATAGCCATCGACGCTGCCGGACCGGGTCAGCCCGCCAGCCACCGAGCGGACAACGTTGCGATGGCCATAGGCGAAGATCGTGCGCCCGAAGAACGTGTCCACGTGAAGCCCCATGCGGGCAAGGTCCGAGGCCGTCACCAGCCAGCCCGAATTGCTGTCCGGGTCTGAAAATGTATGCGATCCGCCCTTGAGGTCTGCCAACGCCGTGGCCGGGTCATCGGGGGCGGTGATCAGGTAGGACTGGTACAGCGGCCTGCCCTGCCAGACCGGCACGCCGATCAGGCTGAAGGCGTCCTCGTGCTGCAGATAGGGAAAGCCGCAGGTCCAGGCGGCATCGACGGCGCCTTCCAGCACCAGGCCGGTAATTTCCTGATAGGTCCGCCGCTGGACCAGATCAATCTCACGCCCGGTGCCTTCGCTTAACGCCGCCCGCAGCCGGCCGAGAACTTCGGCGTCATTGTCCAGGAACACCGGCGTCAGGCCCAGACGCAGAGGCTCACTAGCCCGCGCGAGGGTGGGGCATGCCAGTGCCGCGGCGGCCAGAGCCATGACCTTGCGACGCGAAAGACGGGTGTTCATCTGTGGTCTCCCAAGCCGACACGATAGGTCGCGCGGCCCGTATCCGGCAAGAGGGGGCAGAGGAAGCGTCGGGGAACCGACCATGGACACATGGGCCGCGACGCCGACCGCGATGGCTGGGCTCGACCGAGCCAAGAGTTCCTGCCAGTTTGTGCACCGCAGCATCAAGGAAAAGACCATGCGCACAAACAAACCTTTGGCGTTTGCCGGTGGCACCGTCATCGGCACGCTGGGCGGGCTTATCGGGCTTGGCGGTGCCGAATTCCGCCTGCCCCTGCTGATCGGTGCGTTCCAGTTCGTGGCGCTTGAGGCGGTCATTCTCAACAAGGCCATGAGCCTTGTCGTGGTGGCATCCGCCCTGCCGTTTCGGGCGCAGACCGTACCCTTTTCGGAAGTGGCGGCGCACTGGCCGATCATTGTCAACCTGCTGCTTGGCAGCTTGTTTGGCGCTTGGATCGGGGCAGGTTGGGCGACGCGGCTGAAATCCGAGACGCTTTACAAGATCATCGCGGGCCTTCTGGTCATGATCGCGGTGGTGCTGGTGTTCGGACATGGTGCCGCGTCGGGGCAGCCGCTGTTGACGGGCTTGCCGCAGAGGATCGTCGGGGTTTTGGCGGGCTTCCTGATCGGCGTGATCGCCAGCCTTCTCGGCGTCGCGGGCGGGGAGTTGCTGATCCCGACGCTGATCTTGCTGTTCGGCGCGGATGTTCGGCTGGCGGGAAGCCTGTCGCTGGCCGTCAGCCTGCCGACCATGATCGTCGGTTTCACCCGCTACAGCCGAGACCAAAGCTTTTCGGTCCTGGGGCGCAACCGGGGGTTTGTGCTGGTGATGGCGGCGGGTTCCGTCCTTGGCACGTTCATCGGCGGCAGGCTGCTGGGCGTGGTGCCCACAGGCTTCCTGCTGCCGATGCTGGCCGCGATCCTGATCTATTCCGCCGTCAAGGTCTGGCGACACGCCTGAGCCGGAGGCCGCGTCCGAAGCCGTAGCAAGACCAGCGCGGCATTGATCGCCGAATGGCCTGCCCCGATGACCAGCGTGTGCCGCCCGGCATAGGTGGCGCGGTGGGCGCCCTTCACGTCCGGGATGCCGTAGGCGATCCGGTCCATATTCTCGGCCTCGCCCGGCGCGGGAAGCCCGTCCAGCCCGCTGGGGTTCCATTGCCCCCAAGTGCCCGAAGCGTCGATCACCGCCCGCGCCAGCGTCCGGTGTTGATGCCCCTGCGCATCGCGCCAGACCACCACAAACGGTGCGTCGCTGCGGCCTTCCGAGCCGATCCGGCTGCGATCCTGCCGCACGACGGCTTCAACGCGCACACCGGTGTGCAAGGCGGAGACGATGGCGGGCAGGGCTGCGAGGTGTTCAAGGTAGTCACGGACGATCTCGGCTCCGGTGGGCAGGTAATCCGCCTCCGGCCTCGTCCAACCGGCGGCGTCCAACATGTTCCCTGCCGCCGCGTCGATGTTGAAGCGCCAAGGCGAAAACACCCGGACATGGCCCCATTCGCCGATGTCCGCGCCAGCCGCCACCCCCTTCTCGAAGATCACGGGTTGCAGGTTTCGTTCGATCAGCCGTGCAGCAGCAGCGAGGCCAACTGGTCCGGCGCCGATCACGGCCACCGGCAAGG
>JANLQT010000620.1:0-4303 GCA_031368035.1 Rhodobacterales bacterium
GGCTCCGAGGCCGCCTGGCAGGCCGCCAACCTGGGCGTCCCCGTCGTTCTGCACGAGATGCGGCCCAAACAGGGCACCTTCGCGCACCGGACCGGCAATTATGCCGAAATGGTCTGCTCGAACTCGTTCCGCAGCGATGACAGCGAACAGAACGCCGTCGGCCTCTTGCATTGGGAAATGCGCGCCGCCAAGGGCCTGATCCTGGAGGCTGCCGAAGCGCACCGCCTGCCCGCCGGCGGCGCGCTGGCGGTCGACCGCGAGCCCTTCGCCGAATATGTCACCGCGAAACTCCGCGACCATCCGCTGATTTCCTTTGAACATGATGAGGTTACGACGCTTCCCTCATCTGGCGCTTGGATCATCGCCACCGGCCCCTTGACCTCCACCGCCCTCGCGACCAGCATCCGCGACGTCACCGGCACCGGCAGCCTCGCCTTCTTCGACGCCATCGCCCCCGTCGTCTATGCCGACACGGTCGACATGTCCGTCGCCTGGATGCAAAGCCGCTACGACAAGGGCGAGACCATCGAGGAACAGACCGCCTACATGAACTGCCCGATGACCAAGGCCGACTACGAGGCCTTCATCGACGCCCTGCTGGCCGCCGACAAAACCGAATTTCACGAAGGCGAAGCTGCTGGTTTCCCCAATCCCACCCCATATTTCGACGGCTGCCTGCCCATCGAAGTCATGGCCGAACGCGGCCGCGAGACCCTGCGCTTCGGCCCGATGAAGCCGGTCGGCCTGACCAACGCCCATGACCCGCAAGTCAAACCCTATGCCGTGGTGCAACTGCGCCGCGACAACAAGCTCGGCACGCTTTACAACATCGTCGGCTTCCAGACCAAGATGAAATACGGCGCGCAAGCGCAGGTTTTCAAACTGATTCCCGGCTTGCACGACGCCAGTTTCGCAAGGCTGGGCGGCATCCACCGCAACACCTTCCTCAACTCGCCCACGCTTCTGGACGATCAGATGCGCCTGCGCGTCCGCCCCAACATCCGCTTTGCCGGCCAGGTCACCGGCGTCGAAGGCTATGTCGAATCCGCCGCGATGGGCCTGCTGGCCGGCCGCATGGCTGCCGCCGAACTTCAGGGGCGCACCCTGCCGCCGCCGCCGCCCGACACCGCGATGGGCGCGCTGATCACCCATATCACCGGCGGGGCGGACGCCAAGACCTTCCAGCCGATGAACGTGAACTTCGGCCTGTTCCCCCCGATTGACGCCAAGCACGGTCGCAAAGGCCGCCACGACCGCTACAAAGCCTACACCGACCGCGCCAAGGCGTCGTTCACCGCATGGCTCGCGTAACCCGTTTCGCCCCCTCGCCCACCGGCCCGCTGCACCTCGGCCATGCCTATGCCGCCCTGATCGCCGCCGAACGTGGCGACCGCTTCCTACTGCGGATCGAAGATATCGACCAACCCCGCTGCAAGCCGGAGTGGGAGCAAGCCATTTACGACGACCTGACGTGGCTGGGCCTCAGGTGGCAGCAGCCGGTCCTGCACCAATCCGCCCGCCAGCCCGCCTATGACGCCGCCCTCGCGCGCCTCGCCGCGACGGGCCTGACCTACCATTGCATCTGCACCCGCGCCGATATCAAAGCCGCGCTGTCCGCCCCGCAAGAGGGCGCGACCGGACCGGACGGCCCGGTCTACCCCGGCACCTGCCGCGACACGCACCACACAGTCGGAGCCATCCGCCTGAACATGGCCGCAGCGATGGCGCGGCTCGGCGAGGTGAGTTTCACCGAGACCGGCACCAACCCCGGTCTGCACCGCTTTGATCCCAGCTTCATGACCCAAAAGGTCGGCGACGTGGTCCTCGCCCGCCGGGATATCGGCACCAGCTATCACCTCGCGGTCGTGGTCGATGACGCGGCCCAAGGCATCACCGAGGTCACGCGCGGGGAGGATTTGTTCGCGGCGACCCCGATCCACGTCGTCCTGCAACGCCTGCTGGGCCTGCCGATCCCGGTCTATCACCACCACCGCCTGATCCGGGATGAAAACGGAAAACGCCTCGCCAAACGCGACGATGCGCGGGCATTGGCGAAATACCGCGTCGAGGGGGCGACGCCGCAGGACATAAGGGCGATGGTCGGTCTGTAGGTCGGGGTGTACCCCGACTCTCGCAACAAAGTCGGGGTACACCTCGACCTACATCGCTCGGAATCGTGGTGAATCAATAGTTAACGGAAAACCACTTTTCCGTTATACTTCAACGTCTTACAACTTGTTGCACGCGTGCAACCCGTGCGAGACCCCCGATTTCACACCCAATCCAGCACAACCTTGCCCGAAAGCCCCGACCGCATCACCTCGAACCCGGCCTCAAAATCCTCCGCCTTGAACCGGTGCGTGATGACTTTCCGCACATCCAGCCCGTTCTCCAGCATGGCGATCATCTTGTACCAGGTCTCGAAAATCTCGCGCCCATAGACCCCCTTGATGGTGATCGCCTTGAACACGATCCGGCTCCAATCCACGGGGCTTTTCCCCGGAGGAATCCCCAGCATCGCGATCTTCCCCCCCATCACCAGGTTCTCGATCATCTGATCCAGCGCCGCCTGATTGCCCGACATTTCCATGCCGACATCAAAGCCCTGCACCATCTTCAGGCCCGCATAGACTTCTTTCAGGTCCTGCTTTGCCACGTTCACCGGCACGCAGTCCGCCACCTGCGCCGCCAGATCGAGCCGCGCCTGATTGACGTCGGTGATCACCACATGCCGCGCGCCCACATGCCGGGCCACCGCCGCCGCCATGATCCCGATCGGCCCCGCCCCGGTGATCAGCACGTCCTCTCCGACCAAGTCGAACGAAAGCGCCGTATGCACCGCATTGCCCAGCGGGTCCAGAATCGCCCCGATGTCATCATCAATCGCATCCGGCAAAGGCACGACATTGAACGCCGGCAACCGCAGATATTCGGCGAAAGCCCCCGGTTCATTCACCCCGATTCCCCGCGTCGCCGGGTCCAGATGAAACCGCCCCGCCCGCGATTGCCGCGACAGTTTCCCGATCAGATGCCCCTCGCCCGAGCACCTTTGCCCGATCTCCAGCCCCTCGACCAACGCGCCCTTGGCGACGATCTCGCCGGCAAATTCATGCCCCGTGACCAGCCCCACCGGCACCGTCCTTTGCGCCCAGTCGTCCCAGTTCCAGATATGGATATCCGTGCCGCAGATGCCGGTTTTCCTGACCTTGATCAGCACATCCTCCGGCCCGATCTCGGGCACCGGCCGCTCTTCCGCCCAAAGCCCGACCTCACCTTTCGCCTTGACCAGAGCCTTCATTCCAGCACCCCCACCGCCCGGCCCGCTTCCGCAAAGGCCCCCAACGCAAAATCCAAGTCCGCAATCGTCGCCTTGGCATTCATCTGCGTCCTGATTCGGGCCGCCCCCTTGGGCACCACTGGATAGAAGAACGCCGAAACCATCACGCCTCTCCGGTCCAACTCCCGCGCAAAGGCCTGCGCCAGCGGAGCCTCGCCAATCATCACCGGCACAATCGGATGCTCCCCTTGCAACAGCCGGAACCCCGCCGAAGCCAACCCCGCGCGCCAATGCTTCGCGTTCCGGTCCAAATCCGCCCGCAGATCATCCGCCGCCTGGGCAATATCCAACGCCGCCAAAGCCGCCCCCACCACCGCCGGCGGCAGCGCGTTCGAGAACAGATAGGGCCGCGCCCGTTGCCGCAGAAGGTCGATCACCGGCTGCGGACCGGCGATATAACCACCCAACGCCCCGCCCAATGCCTTGCCCAATGTGCCGGTCAGAATGTCCACCTGCACCCCCGCCCGCCCCGGGGTCCCCCGCCCTTGCGGCCCGATGAACCCGGTCGCATGACAGTCATCGACCATGGTCAAAGCGCCATACTGCGCCGCCAGCCGTGTCACATCCCCCAAATTGGCGAAATACCCGTCCATCGAGAACACCCCGTCCGTGGCGACCAGAATGAACCGGGCGCCCTCCGCCCGCGCCGATTTCAGCTGCGCCTCCAGATCCTCCATATCGTTGTTCTTGAAGCGATACCGCCGCGCCTTCGACAGCCGGATGCCGTCGATGATCGAGGCATGGTTCAAACTGTCCGAGACAATCGCATCCTCGGCCCCAAGCAAGGGCTCGAACAGCCCGCCATTGGCGTCAAAGCAGGCGGCGAACAGGATCGAATCGTCCATCCCCAGAAAACCCGCGATCCTCTGCTCTAACTGCCGGTGCAAATTCTGCGTGCCGCAGATGAAGCGGACCGAGGCCATCCCGTAGCCGTGACTCTTCATGGCCGCGTCCGCCGCAGCCACC
>JANLQT010000673.1:0-6645 GCA_031368035.1 Rhodobacterales bacterium
GGATCATCGCATCCGCCGGGCACCCGGTCGAAGGCACCGTCTCATTGGCGGCATGCGCCTTGAACTCGCGCGCGACCACCACATCGATGGGCAAATGGATCTGACACCCGGCCGACCGCGCCTTGGCCAGAATCTCCACCGCAATCGGTGCCATGTCGCGCTCGGCCAGGCCCTTGCCGATCTCGATCCCTTGCGCCACCAGGAAGGTGTTCGCCATGCCGCCGCCGATCACCAGATGATCGACCCTTGTGACCAGATTGCCCAAGAGTTCCAGCTTGGTCGACACCTTGGCCCCGCCCACCACCGCGACAACCGGCCGCGCCGGATTGCCAAGCGCGGCGTCCAGCGCGCGCAGTTCTTCTTCCATCTGCCGCCCGGCAAAGCTTGGCAACAGCCGCGCGACGCCCTCGGTCGAGGCATGGGCCCGATGCGCCGCCGAGAACGCGTCGTTGCAGAACACATCCCCCAGCGAGGCCAGAAACTGCGCCATCTGGGGATCGTTGGCTTCCTCCATCGGGGTGAAGCGGGTGTTTTCCGCCAGAATGACCGAATCCTGCGGCAGCGCGTCGATGGCGGCGCGCGAGGGCCGCTCCATGAACGTGACCTTGCGCCCCAGCGCCTTTTCCAGCGCCGGTTCCACCAGTTTCAGGCTCATCTCGGGCACCACCTTGCCCTTGGGGCGGCCAAAATGCGCCAGAAGCACCACTTTGCCGCCGCGCGCGATGATGTCCTCGATCGTGGGCACGATCTTGTCGATGCGCGTGGTGTCGGTGACAACCGCGCCTTCCATTGGCACGTTGATGTCCACGCGGGTCAGCACGACCTTGCCCGCCAGCGCCACATCGTCGATCGTCTTGAAACCCATGACCGCCCCCAGTTTGCCTCGCGCCTCGCTTTTCCGCGTAAAGCACGCTCACGTCAACTGCCGCCCCTTTCCCTTGGGTCCATGGGCGGCTAGTTTCTCCCCGAAATGCAACGCCCAACCACCGCAGGAGGCCCGATTGGCCGAGATCAAAGACCCCGAGAACACCATCATCGTGACGCTGAAGGACGGCGACGTGGTGATCGAACTGATGCCGACCATCGCGCCGAAACATGCCGAGCGCATGAAGGCCCTCGCCCGCGCCGGTGCCTATGACAACGTCGCCTTTCACCGGGTGATCGACGGTTTCATGGCCCAGACCGGCGACGTCGCCAATGGCAACATGGAAAAGGACTTCAACCTGCGCCGCGCCGGCACGGGTGGCAGCGCCCATCCCGACCTTCCGGCGGAATTTGGCCGCATCCCGCATGACCGCGGCACCATCGGCGCCGCGCGCAGCCAAAGTCCGAACTCGGCCAACAGCCAGTTCTTCTTCAATTTCAAGGACAACCACTTCTTGAACGGGCAATACACCGTTTATGGCCGGGTGATTTCCGGCATGGAATTCGTGGACAAGATCACCAAGGGCGAACCCCCGGCCAACCCCGACCGCATGATTTCCGTGAAGGTGGCCGCCGATGTCGCTTAAACTCACCCTCGCAGCCCTGCTGCTCGCCGCCGCGCCGGTCTTTGTCGTTCCCGCTTTTGCTCAGGACGCGACCGATGGCCCCGGCCCGAACCTCGTGATCGAAGTCAGCGGCAAGGCCAAGGGCGAAATCGTCATCGACCTGCTGCCCGACCTTGCGCCGCAAACCGTGCAACAGATCGTCGCACTCGCCAAATCCGGCGCCTATGACGGGGTGGTGTTCCACCGCGTCATCGACGGGTTCATGGCGCAGACGGGCGATGTCAAATATGGCCGCGCCGGTCTTGATCTGACCATGGCCGGGATGGGCGGCTCGGATATGCCCAACGTCCCTGCCGAATTCAGCGCTACCCCGTTCACGCGCGGCACGGTCGGCATGGCCCGCGCGTCGGACCCCAATTCCGGCAACAGCCAGTTCTTCATCATGTTCGACGAAGGCGCGTCGCTGAATGGCCAGTACACGGTTTTTGGCCATGTGGTCAAAGGCATGGACCTGGTGGACAAGATCAAGCGCGGCGACGGCGGGAACGGCGAAGTCAGCACCGCCCCCGATGTCATGGTGAAAGTCACCGTTCAGGAATGACCCTTTGGCCCGCCACTTGGCGGGCCTTAGTTTTTCAGGAGACATCCATGGAACACCGCCTGCTTGGCCGCTCCGGCTTCAAGGTTCCCGCACTGACCTTTGGCACCGGCACTTTCGGCGGCACCAATGACTTCTTCAAACCCTGGGGCAGCACCGATGCCGCCGAGGCGACGCGCCTGGTGGACATCTGCCTCGAAGCCGGCGTGACGATGTTCGACAGCGCCGCCAGCTATTCCATGGGCGCGGCCGAAGAAATCCTTGGCGCCGCGATCAAGGGGCGCCGCGATCAGGTGCTGATCTCGACCAAGTCGGCCTTCCGCTTCGGCCCCGGCCCGAACGAGATCGGCACCTCGCGCTTTTCCCTGATCAATGCGGTGGATGCCTCGCTCCGGCGCCTCGGCACCGATCACATCGACCTCTTCCAATTGCATGCCTTCGATGCGCTGACCCCGGTGGAAGAGGTTCTGCGCGCGCTGGACGATCTGGTGACGGCCGGCAAGATCCGCTACATCGGCTGTTCCAATTTCTCGGGCTGGCACCTGATGAAATCGCTGGCGGTGTCCGACCGCGAGGGTCTGGTCCGCCACGTCGCGCATCAGGCCTATTACTCGCTGATCGGCCGCGATTATGAATGGGAACTCATGCCCCTGGGTCTGGATCAGGGCGTCGGCGCCGTGGTGTGGAGCCCGCTCGGCTGGGGGCGTCTTGGCGGCAAGTATCGCCGGACCAACCCCATCGACGCCTCGGCCCGCGCGGTCCAGAACGGCGCCTTCGCGCCGCCGGTCACGGATGAGCACTTCTATGCCGTGATGGATGTGCTGGACGCCATAGCCGCGCATACCGGTAAATCCGTGCCGCAGATCGCGCTGAACTGGGTGCTGACGCGCCCCACCGTCTCGACCGTGATCATCGGCGCGCGGAACGAGGCGCAGCTTCGCGAAAATCTGGGCGCCGTCGGGTGGAGCCTGACCGAGGCACAGCTCGCCGCGCTGGACGCGGTCAGCCGCCCGCCCTTGCCCTATCCCTATTGGCACCAGAAAGGGTTCGAGCGCGCCTCGTTCCCGGTCTGACCCAAACACGCGCCCTCATCTCTGGCTCCGGCCCCAAACCGGGCTATAAGGGGGAGAACCCGAGGAATTGAGGCCCGATGCTCGCCCCCTATGCCTGCCACCCCGACCACAGCCGCGGGCGCCTGTATCCCGAGGCGGTCTCGACCTTCCGTTCGGCCTTTCAGCGCGACCGCGACCGGATCATCCATTCCTCGGCGTTCCGGCGCCTGAAGCACAAGACGCAAGTGTTCGTGGAGCATGAGGGCGATTATTACCGCACCCGCCTGACCCACACGATCGAGGTGGCCCAGGTGGCCCGCACGATCTCTGGCGTGTTGAACCTGAACACCGATCTCGCGGAAGCCGTCGCCCTCGCGCACGACCTTGGCCACACCCCCTTCGGCCACACCGGCGAAGACGCGATGGAGCGGCTGATGGCCCCCTACGGCGGCTTTGACCACAACGCCCAGGCCCTGCGGATCGTCACCCGGCTGGAACGGCACTATGCCGATTTCGACGGGCTGAACCTGACCTGGGAGACGCTGGAAGGCATCGCCAAACACAACGGCCCCCTGCGCGGCCCCAATGCCGATGCCAAGCACGAGGGACCCTTGCCCTATGCCCTCGCCGAAGTGAACGCGCTGTGGGATCTCGGCCTGTCCACCCATGCCTCGGCCGAAGCGCAGGTTGCCGCCATCGCCGACGACGTCGCCTATTCCCACCACGACCTGCACGACGGGTTGCGATCAGGCCTGTTCACCGAGGTCGACCTGATGGACCTGCCGGTCACGGGCCCGGCCTTTGAAGAGGTGGACCACCTGTATCCCGGCCTCGACAAGATGCGCCGCCGGCACGAGGCGCTGCGGCGCGTGTTCGGCCGCATGGTGGAAGACGTGATCGCCGTGGCCCAGAACCGGCTGACCGCCGCCCAGCCCAAATCGGTGGACGACATCCGCCACATGGGCACGACGGTGATCCGCTTTTCCAAACCGCTGTACCAGGAACTGAAGGCGATCCGGTCGTTCCTGTTCACCCGGATGTACCGCGCGCCGTCGGTGATGGCCGAACGCGCGCGGGTGACAGAAGTGATCGACGGCCTGTTCCCGCTGTACCTGTCAAACCCCGGCCTTCTGCCCGAGGAATGGCAGCAGGACGTCGCCGCAGCGGCGGGCGAGACCGAGCTTGCCCGCATCGTCTGCGACTATGTCGCTGGGATGACCGACCGGTTCGCCTTGCTGGAAGGTCAGCGGCTCCTCGGGGCCTGAGGCGGTCACCCGGCTGCCAAAAGTGAAGCAGCGGAGGCTTCGCCAAGTCCTTTGTTTTCAACAGAAGATGGGGGTTTCACACCCCCAAACCCCCGTGGAGGTATTTGGGCCGCGGTGATTTGCCACAAAGGGTTGGCTTGCGTTTTCACTGAAGGCCCAAATACCTCCCGCCGGAGGCACCGGAAGCGGCGCGGCAACGTCCGCGCGGCTGACAGAAGGACTTGCGAAGCTCAATTGCCTCGCTCGGCGTTGTCCGCCTTCAGCCTGCGGGAGACCATCCGGCGCAGTTGCCGGTGCAGCGGCGTGATCCGGTGGCGCAAATGCATCGCGGCATAGACCGGCTGGCGCAGCACTGGCGCATCCTCGATCAGCCGGAACTTCCCCGAGGCAATCAGCCCCTTGGCCGCCTTGTCCAGCACATAGCCCGCCCCGCCCATCGCCGTCAGCAGCGAAATCACCGTGGCGCTTTGCCCGACCGAGATCGCCGCGCCCGCCAGATGCGGCGTCACCTCCCGGTGCATGGCTTCAAAGGCCGGGGAGAAATGCGCGAAGATGAAGCTGCCTGCGTCCACCTCGGCCAGCCGGTCCGTGGCCGAGGAAATCATCCGGTAAGGCACTTCGCCCAAAGATTCAAAATGCAGGTCCGGATGCGGCTTGGGCGAGAACATCACCGCGAAATCCTGCACCCCGGTCAGAAGATCGGCGCACATCTGGTTGGAGTAATCCGGCTCGATGTAGAACGCCGTATCCGGCATGGCGCGGCGAAAATCGCTGATCCATTCGCCGATATGCTGGGCCGCAAGGTCATTCTGGATGCCCAGCCGCAGCATGGACCCCGCCCGGTCCGGCACCCTGATGCGCCGCTTTGCCTCGTTCCATTCATGCCGCAGGTTGCGCGCGTGCGGCTCGAACCTTTGCCCTTCGATCGTCAGGGCCGTTCCCGCGCGGCTGCGGTTGAACAGGCGTTGACCCAGCGCCTCTTCCAGCGCTTGAATGCGGCCCGAGACGGTGGATTGGGTCACGCCCAGCCGCTCTGCCGTCTGGTGAAAGCTTTTCGTCTCGGCCAGATCCAGGAATGTCTCCAGAAGTTCGATCTGCATGGCGCCCCTCCTGATCGGATATCCCGATCAATAACCTCGCCCGGGCTGAATTGAAAGCCAGGCCGCGCTGGCGATACTGGCGCGGCAGGAAGCGGAGGCGATGATGGCGGATTTGCAGGCCCAGGCGCGGGTGGTGATCATTGGCGGCGGGGCGGTCGGCGTCTCGGCGCTGTATCATCTCGCCAAGGCGGGCTGGACGGACTGCCTGCTGCTGGAAAAGAACGAACTGACCGCCGGCAGCACCTGGCATGCGGCGGGGAACGTTCCGACCTTTTCCTCCAGCTGGTCGATCATGAACATGCAGCGCTATTCGGCGAGCCTGTATCGCGGCCTCGGCGCCGAGGTCGATTACCCGATGAACTACCATGTCACCGGCTCGGTTCGGCTGGGGCACACGGCGGAACGCCTGCGCGAGTTTCAGCGCGTCGCCGGCATGGGACGCTATCAGGGCATGGACCTGAACATCCTAAGCCCCGATGATATCCGCAGCATCTATCCCTTCATCGAAACGCATGACCTGACCGGCGCGCTGCATGACCCTTATGACGGCGACATCGACCCCGCGCAGTTGACCCAGGCCCTCGCCAAAGGTGCCCGCCAGATGGGCGCGCGGATAGAGCGGTTCTGCCCCGTGACTGCCGTGCGGCGCGAGCATGGCGAATGGGTCATCACCACCCCCAAGGGCGAGGTCCGCTGCGAGGTCGTGGTCAATGCCGGTGGCTATTACGCCGCCGAAGTCGGCAAGCTGTTCGGCCGCCGCGTCCCGATGATGGTGATGAGCCACCAGTACATGCTGTTCGACACGATCCCCGAACTTGCCGAGTGGAGCCAGAAGTCCGGCCACAAGCTGCCGCTGCTGCGCGACGTGGACTCCAGCTATTACCTGCGGCAGGAAAAAAACGGCTTCAACCTCGGCCCCTATGAGAACCCCTGCCGCGCGCATTGGGCGACCCCCGATGACCCCTTCCCGCAGGATTTCAGCTTCCAGCTGTTCCCCGACGACCTTGAACGCCTCGAATGGCACATCAACGACGCGATGGCCCGGGTGCCGCTGCTGCAAAAGGCCAACCTCACCAAAGTCATCAACGGCCCGATCCCCTATACCCCCGACGGCAACCCGCTGATCGGCCCGATGCCCGG
>JANLQT010000680.1:0-10131 GCA_031368035.1 Rhodobacterales bacterium
TTTCACCGCCACCACGCCCTCCAGCGGGATCGGCGCGGTGGCCAGAAGATCCAGCGAGCCATCCTCGAAATCCAGCGCGAACAGCCGGTCCAGCGACAGCAGGCAGGCGAGCAAGGCCCCGACCCACAGGATGCCCGGGGCAATCTTGGCAAGCGTCTTTGCTTCGGGTCCGACACCCAAAGGCACCAGCACCGCCACCAGCAGAAAGAACGCAAGGCCCAAGCCAAAGCCGCCGCCCGCGCGGATCGCCAGCCGCAGATCGCGGATCAGCAGGGCGATCATGTGAACGCCTCGTCAAACGCGCCCGGCGCCGCATCCAACCCGGCGCGGAACGGCGACAGGTCCAGCACCTCCGCTTCCGGCAGGCCAAGGTCGATATGGGTGGCAATAAGCGCCGCCCCGCCCACGGCCAGATGCGCCCGCAGCACGCCTACGAACAGCGCCACCGAAGCGGTGTCCAGCGACACAGTCGGCTCGTCCAGGCACCAGATCTTCCGCCCGGTGACCAGCAGCCGCGCCAGCCCCAGCCGCCGCTTCTGCCCCGCCGACAGATCCGCCGCGCGCCGGTCCCGCAAGTTGGACAGGTTCATCGCTGAAAGCGCCGCCTCCGCGCGCGCGGTGCCAAACACCGCGGCCCAGAATTGCAAATTCTCCGCCACGGTCAGCATGGATTTCAGCCCGTCGGCGTGGCCGGCATAGGCGATCTCCTCCGCCCCCGCCACTTCGCCCGCCAGCGGCGGCTGCAAGCCGGCAATGCAGCGCAAAAGCGTCGTCTTGCCCAGGCCGTTCGGCCCCCGCAGGATCAGCGCAGCCCCCGGGCGCAGGGTAAAACTCACCCCCGCCAGCACGGCCACACCGCCGCGCGCCACCGTCAGATCGCGAACCAGAAGCTCCATGGCTCACGCCTAGCGCAATGGCGGGTAAAGCAAAACCCGTAGGATGGGTGATTCACCCATCATTTCCCCAACGCCCCGACATGATGGGTGAATCACCCATCCTACGGGTCAATCTTCCTGCGCCAGCCCAAGCACATTGCCGTCAGGATCGGCGAACCAGTTCAGCCGGGTCTTGCCATCGTCCGAGGCCCAGATCGCAAACTCGCCCTCGGTCATGCCTGGATAGGAAATGAAACTCACCCCGCCGGCGGCCAGCCCCTGCGATGCGGCGACGATGTCCGCCACGCGCCAGCACAGCACCGGATGCGGCGAAGGCACATGGTCCCCGACCGTCACCAGCCGCAGGTCAAGTCCCCGCGCGTCCAAGTCGGCGGAAGCGTCATCTTCCTGGACCAGCTTCAGCCCCAGCACATCACGGTAGAACGGCAAGGTCATGGCCCGGTCGCGGGTCAGAATGAAGGCAACAGGCACGGCTTCGGCGGGCAGGGTCATGGCCGTTCTCTCTTTGGGTCAACCACCAGTCTGCCACATTTAAGGTCCCGCAGGATGGGTGATTCACCCATGCTGCCTTGGCCAAGCCGAGAAGATGGGGCAATCCCCATCCTACCTCACTCCACCCGGTAATTCGGGCTTTCCCGCGTGATCTGCACATCATGCACATGGCTTTCCTTCAGCCCCGCCCCGGTGATGCGCACGAAATTGCAGTTGGCCCGCATCTCGGCAATGTTCGCGCAGCCGGTGTAGCCCATCGCCGCGCGCAGGCCCCCGACCATCTGGTGCAGCACCGTCGCCACCGCGCCCTTGTAGGGCACCTGCCCCTCGATCCCCTCGGGCACCAGCTTGTCACTGGCGGCGTCCTTCTGAAAATACCGGTCCGCCGACCCCCGCGCCATCGCCCCCAATGACCCCATCCCGCGATAGCTTTTGAAGCTGCGCCCGTTGTATAGAATGATCTCGCCCGGCGCCTCTTCGGTCCCGGCAATTGCCGAGCCAACCATCGCACAAGACGCCCCCGCCGCAATCGCCTTGGCGAAATCGCCGGAATACTTGATGCCGCCGTCCGCGATGATCGGAATGTCCCCCGCCGCCATCGCCGCATCCATGATCGCCGTCAGTTGCGGCACGCCCACCCCCGCCACGATCCGCGTCGTGCAGATGCTGCCGGGGCCGATGCCCACCTTCACCGCATCCGCCCCCGCGCCGATCAGCGCCCGCGTCGCCTCGGCGGTGGCGACATTCCCCGCCACCACCTGCACGGCGTTTGACAGCTTCTTGATCCGCTCCACCGCGCGAGCCACGCCTTCGGAATGGCCATGCGCGGTGTCGATCACCACCAGATCGACCCCGGCGTCGATCAGCGCCTGCGACCGGTCAAACCCCGCATCCCCCACGGTCGAGGCCGCCGCAACCCGCAGCCGCCCCATCTCGTCCTTGCAGGCATGGGGGTTAAGAACGCTTTTCTCGGTGTCCTTCAGCGTCAAAAGTCCGGTCAGATGGCCCTGCCCATCCGTCACCAGCAGCTTTTCAATCCGCCGCTGCTTCATCAAGGCTATCGCCTGCGCCCGGTCAATCGGCTCGCGCAGCAGCGCCAGATTGTCCGAACTCATCATCACCGAAACCGGTGTCTTGTCGTCAGAGGCAAACCGCATGTCCCGGTTGGTCACGATGCCCACGACGCGGTTCTGATCGTCGACCACCGGAAAGCCGGTGATCGTATAGCGCTCCATCAATTCCTTGGCGTCCGCCAAAGTCTGATCCGGCCGCAAAGTGATCGGCGCATAGACGATGCCGCTTTCGAACCGCTTCACCCGGCGCACTTCGCGCGCCTGCGTCTCAAGGTCGAGGTTGCGGTGGATCACCCCGATCCCGCCGGCCTGCGCCATGGCAATCGCCATGCGCCCTTCCGTCACCGTGTCCATCGCGGACGACAGCAAGGGAATGTGCATCCGCACCAGTTTGGTGACATAGGTGGACGTGTCCGCATCCGACGGCAGCACGGAACTGGCAGCCGGCACCAGCAGCACATCATCAAAGGTCAAAGCCTCGCGAATCTCCATGAAAACCTCCATTGGGGTCAGGGGAGCAACTCGTTTGGCGGTTCCCCTTTGCACCAAAGGCGGTTCTCCGCAAGGGTGAATGCGCAAGATTTGGGGGCTGCCCACCGCTGAACGCCCGATTTCCACCCGCGCCCGGTCTTGCGCCTGCACAAGCCCTCGGCCACTCTCCAACCTCTTCAGGGGGATCCCATGCGCGTTGCCATCGTCGAGAATACCCGCATCACCCATCACGGTCAGGTCGGCGTCGCCCTGCACGAGGCCGGGGCGCTGATCGACCTTTACCGCCCCTGGGCGGATGGCAAATTGCCTGCCCCCGGCAGTTTTGATGCCCTTGTCAGCTTTGGCGGCGAGCAATCGGCGCTGGACGATACGCTGCACCCCTACCTGCCCCGCCTTGCCGCGCTGTTGGCCGACAGCGCCGCCTCTGGGACCGCCACGCTGGGCATCTGCCTTGGCGCGCAGCTTTTTGCCCGCGGGCTGGGCGCGGCCAACCATCTGGACGCATCACGCGAGTTCGGCTGGTGCGAGGTGACGAAGGTCGCCGAGGACCCGGTGCTTGGCGCCCTGCCAAAACGGTTCCCGATCTTCGAATGGCACACCGACACATTCTCGGCGCCGCCGGGCGCGGCGCATCTGGCAAGCTCGCCCGACGCCGCGCAGCAGGCCTTCCGTTTTGGCCGCGCCGGATATGGCATGCAGTTCCATTTCGAAGCCTCGCGCGCCGTCGCCCGTGACTGGGCGCGCCAATTTCCTGCGCTGATCGAGCGGATCTCGCCGGGCTGGCTGGCAGCGCTGCCCGCGCAGGAAACGGCGGTCGGACAGGCCGCCGACGCCCATGGCCTTGCCGTCGCGCGGGCCTGGGTGGGACTGATCTGAAGCGCCCCAACGGGCCGGGATCAGGTGCCGGCGGGGTCCGGCGGGTTCCGGACCAATGGCGTGCAAAATCAGAAAATCATGGTTAACGCAAAATGAACAGAATTTTCGAAATCAAATAATTTCATAGACTTAAGCAGTATTGCACGCGTGCAAGAATCCAGCATGCGCACCCTGCCCCATCAGACCCGGCGCGGCGCGGGTGCCAGGGAACCGATTTCTTCAAAGAATTCGAACCGGAACCTTCAAAGGTTCCGAGCCGGAATTCGCGCGAATTCCGTTTGGGCGCCGCAGGACGCGCGCGCGAAAACATCCCGGACTAAAGGGCCATAGCCCGCGCCAGCCGCCCCAGCCGCGCCTTTTTCAGCATCGCTTTCAGCCCCACCGGCGCCCCATCCCGCCGCGCGGACTCGTCCTGCACCTCGGCCAGGGCCGCCTCGACTTCGGCCGGGTGAAACGACCACAGCTCCCACAGAAAGCCGTCCGGATCGCGGCGGGTGATCTTGTCCTCGGCCAGGGTATGGCGCGGGAAATCTCTGGCGTTCACCGTGATGATCGCATCCGCCGACCCCGCGATGGCCACGGCCAGCACATGGGCGTCATTGGGATCGGGCAGATACAACCGCGCTTCGATCTGCGGCGCGGGCGGCAGGGTGGCGCGGGGGAACATCACCCGCAAAACCGCGATCCGGGCGCGGGCCTCGGCCTCTGAAACCGGTCCGAACTTGGCCGAGGCGCGGGCCCATTCCTCCAGAAGCCGGTCCGACCAGCAGGGCTGGTACAGGCCCTTGGCGGCCACGGCGATCAGGATTTCCCGCAAGATCGGCGGGACCAGGACGCAGGCGTCCAGGACCGCCTTCATGCGCCATCAAGCCGGAAGACCAGGGCTTTCAGATAGCCACTTTCCGCCAGTTGCGGCAGTTGCGGATGGTCCGGCCCGGCAAAACCGGTGTGCAGGATCTGCGACGACCGCCCCCCGCGCCCGATCCCCCGGATCGAGGCGGTGCGGAATGCCAGCAAATCCACCGCATGACTGCACGAGCACAAGACCAGAAACCCGCCCGGCGCGACCAGAGGCGCCGCCAGCTTGGCCAGCCGCTCATAGGCCCGCAGGCCCGCCTCCAGCGCCGATCTGGACGGGGCGAATGCCGGCGGGTCGCAAATCACCAGATCAAACTGCTCTCCGGCCACCGCCAAAGCCTCCATCACCGCGAAAGCATCACCCTGCCGGGTGGCAAAGCGATCCGCAAACCCGGACGCCGCAGCGCCTTTGCTGGCCAGATCCAACGCCGGGGCCGAAGCATCCACCGCCAGCGCCGAAGCCGCGCCCCCTGCCAGCGCCGCAAGGCCAAAGCCGCCGACATGGGCAAACACGTCCAGCACCCGCGCATCCTTGGCCAGCCGCGCCGCAAACGCATGGTTCGGCCGCTGGTCATAAAACAGGCCGGTTTTCTGCCCGCCCAGAAGGTCAGCCATATAGACCGCGCCATTCATCGGCACCGGCACCGGGCCATCGACCACGCCCTGCAACAAAACTGTCTCTTCCGTCAGCCCTTCCAGCGCCCGGGACCGCCCGGTGCCGTTCTTGACCACGGCCGTCACGCCCGTCACCGCGACCAGCGCCGCGACCAGCGGTTCCAACAGCAATTCGCCCCAGGCGGCGTTCGGCTGGATCACCGCGACATCGCCGAACCGGTCCACCACGATGCCCGGCAGGCCGTCCGCCTCGGCATGGACCAGCCGGTAGAACGGCGCGTCATACAGACGTTCGCGCAAAGCCAGCGCCGCGCGGAACTTCGCCTCGAACCAGGCCTGATCCACCACCGCGCCCGGATCGCGGTCAATCAGCCGCGCGATGATCTTCGAGGCGGTGTTGACCGTCACCAGCCCCAGCACCTTGCGCTCGGCATCCTCCAGCACCGCCAGCGCGCCGGGAGCCAGGTTGCCGGTGCGCCGGTCGGTCACCAGCTCGTCAGCATAAACCCATGGGAAACCCCAGCGGATCGCCCGCGCCTCGGCCTTGGGCCGAAGGCGTACCACGGGACGGCCCTGGAGGGCGGCGGCATCGTCAGAAATATCGGAAGGGGAGGTCATGCCCCCCCTTACCCAATTCACCCGCCGCTGGAAAGCTTACTCGACGATGTTCAGATCAATCGGGCTGAAATCCTGCCGACTGACCGTTTCGGCTCCACCCGCCACCGCCACCGGCGCGGTCAATTCGTCATGGATCACCTGGGCAAGGCGTTCCTCGATCACCACTTTCTGCGTGATCCCGGCCGCCTCTTCCTCCATCGCGCGCTGCCCGCCTGCGGCTTTGACATCGGCCACCACCGGACGCGGCCCGTCCAGAATCTCGCCCGTCGCCGCATCGCGGACCGTCAGCATGAAGTGCAGCGTATGCATCCCGCCGACGGTATAGCGCGTCTTGGGGGTCAAGGCGTGGAAGCGGGTGATCTCGGCATCCACCTCGACCTTGCGCGCGCCATTCAGATCGGACGTGCCTGTGAAGAACGCCTCTTCATAAAGTGCCGTCACCTGAGCGTAACGGTCCCCCAGCGGGTCGCCATGCCAGACGATGTCGGCAATCGGGAAATAAACGTTGGCCTCTGACACCTTCAGATCATGCGGCACGGTGATCTTGATGGCCGTCACATCGTAATCCGGCGCCATCAGGAAGACCGAGCCATCGGCAAGTGCCGAAGGTTCAACCGCCGCACCCCGCGTTGCCGGTTCGGACATGGAGCAGGCCGCGAAGCCCAGCAAAAGACCGCCAATCATCATGGAACGAAGTGTGGTCAATTTCATACCCTCCAGGCGCAGGACTGCCTTGATCACAGCGTGATGGTCAAATGTGGCTGAATTTCGTAAAATTTCGTGCAAAGCCGGGGTATTCTGGTGATCAGGAAACAGTGTTGCAGGCGTTGCCCACCGCAGGCTCAGGATCAGCCGCGGTTTGGCCCGGGATCTGCGCGGCGATTGGTTCCGCTGTAGAAACACCAAGACAGGTATTGTTAGCGCTAACATGATCTGGTAGATCAAGACCACCCCCCAAGGAGACGCATGATGTCGCTCAGTCCCATCCTCGCCCGCGTAACCGACCGCATCCGCGAACGGTCGGCGGTGTCGCGCTCCGCCTACCTTGCGAGACTGGGCGCTGCGGCAAAGAAGGGTCCGGCCCGCGCGCATCTGAGCTGTTCGAACCAGGCGCATGCCTATGCAGTGGCGGGGCCGGACAAGGCCAGCATGGTGGCGGACCGGCAGCCCAACATCGGCATCGTCACGGCCTATAACGATATGCTGTCGGCGCATCAGCCGTATGAGACCTATCCCGGCGTGATCCGCGAGGCGGCCCGCCGCGTCGGCGCCACGGCGCAGGTCGCAGGCGGGGTTCCTGCGATGTGCGACGGAGTTACACAGGGCCAGCCGGGGATGGAGCTGTCGTTGTTCTCGCGCGACGTGATCGCCTTGTCCGCGGGGGTCGCGCTCAGCCACAACTGCTTTGACGCGGCGCTGTTTCTGGGCGTCTGCGACAAGATCGTGCCGGGGCTGATCATCGCCGCCGCCACTTTCGGCCATGTCCCGGCGGTGTTCGTGCCCGCTGGGCCGATGACCTCGGGCATCGCCAATGACGCCAAATCCAAGGTCCGCAACGCCTTTGCCGAAGGCAAGGCGTCCCGCGCCGAATTGATGGTGGCCGAGATGGCCGCCTACCACGGCCCCGGCACCTGCACGTTTTATGGCACCGCCAACACCAACCAGATGCTGATGGAGTTCATGGGGCTGCACCTGCCGGGCGCGAGTTTCGTGAACCCCGGCACCCCCCTGCGCGAGGCTTTGACCGTCGCCGCCGTCGAACGCGCCGCCGCGATCACCGCGCAAGGCAACGACTTCCGCCCGGCGGGTGAAATCCTTGACGAGCGCGCCTTCGTGAACGGCATCGTCGGGCTGATGGCGACGGGCGGGTCCACCAACCTTGTCCTGCACCTGCCCACCATGGCACGGGCGGCGGGCATCCACCTGGACTTGCAGGATTTCGAGGATATCAGCCATATCGTGCCGCTGATGGCCAAGGTCTATCCTAACGGCCTTGCCGATGTGAACCATTTCCACGCCGCCGGGGGCCTTGGCTTCATGATGGCCGACCTGATGGATGCGGGCCTGCTGCATGCCGACGCCAAGACCATCATGGGCGACGGGCTGGCGGCTTACCGGATGGAGCCGACCCTGGCCTCGGGCAAGCTTGGCTGGCAGCCGGGGCCGACGCGCAGCCTGAACGACAAGATTCTGCGTCCCGCGAGCGATCCGTTTGCGGCCTCGGGCGGGCTGAAGCAGTTGACCGGCAATCTGGGGCGCGGGGTCATCAAGGTCTCGGCCGTCGCGCCCGAACGGCATGTGATCGAAGCCCCGGCCCGGGTGTTCCACGACCAGGAGGCGGTGAAGGCCGCCTTCAAGGCGGGCGAGTTCACCACCGACACCGTGGTGGTGGTGCGCTTTCAGGGGCCGATGGCGAACGGGATGCCGGAACTGCACTCACTGACCCCGACCCTGTCCGTGTTGCAGGACCGTGGGCTGAAAGTTGCGCTGGTCACCGATGGCCGGATGTCGGGCGCCTCGGGCAAGGTCCCCGCCGCGATCCATGTCTCGCCCGAAGCCGCCGCCGGCGGCCCGCTGGCAAAGCTCCGCGACGGCGATGTGATCCGGCTGGACGCGGCGGCGGGCACGCTGGAGGTGCTCGCCCCCGATTTCGCAGGCCGCATCCCGGTTCTTGCCGACCTCTCGGCCAACAGCTTCGGCATGGGGCGCGAGTTGTTCGAAACCTTCCGCCGCAATGTCGGCCCGTCCACCCAAGGGGCCAGCGCGCTGTTCTGACCCGCCGCACCGCGCCGAAACCGTGATGCCTTCGGCGAGGATATTTATAGCTTCCGTGAAACCGGACAGGTAAGCCAAGCCTTGCCCTTTCACCGAAGCCCCAAATATCCCCGCCGGAGGCTTCCGCCCTCACCCCCCCTCCCCGAGGTCTCGGGAAAAGGAGCCTGCATGACCCCCGCCGAACAATCGCTCAAAGCCATGGAAATCTGCCGCCTGGCCCCGGTGGTCCCGGTGATCGTGGTCGAGGACCTGGCCCATGCAGTGCCCCTTGCACGGGCGCTGGTCGCGGGCGGATTGCCTGCGCTGGAGGTTACCCTGCGCACTCCGGTCGCGCTGGATGCGATCCGCGCGATGGCCGAGGTGCCGGGCGGTGTCGTCGGCGCGGGCACGCTGCTGACGCCGGCGGATGTGAAGGCGGCCAAGGCGGCGGGGGCGATGTTCGGGGTCTCGCCCGGCGCGACGGACCGGCTGCTGGATGCCTGCGCGGAATGGGACCTGCCCTTGCTGCCCGGCGCCGCGACGGCGACCGAGATCATGTCGCTTCTGGAAAAGGGCTATACCGTGCAGAAGTTCTTCCCGGCGGAACAGGCGGGCGGGGCGGCTTACCTCAAGTCCATCGGCTCGCCCATTCCGCAGGTGAAGTTCTGCCCGACCGGCGGCATCGGGCTGAAAAACGCGATGGACTATCTGTCGCTGGGCAATATCCTGTGTGTCGGCGGGTCCTGGGTTGCGCCGAAAGACGCGATGGCATCCGGCGACTGGGCCACGATCACCAGGCTCGCGGCAGAGGCGAAGGCCCTGCGCGGCTGAGGCTTTAGGGGGCACAATGGCAACGACGGTTCAGACCTGCCTGTGGTTCGACAAGACGGCGCTGGAGGCGGCCGAGACCTATGTCGCCCTGCTGCCCGGCAGCCGGATCAGCCATGTCTTCCCCCATCGCGGCGGCACGGGGACGGCGTTCCTGGTGCAGGTTGACCTTCTGGGTCAGCGCTACAGCTTTTTGAACGGCGGGCCGCATTACAAGTTGACCCCGGCGGCCTCGATCGAGGTGCATCTGGACGATCAGGCGGAAGTTGACCGGCTGTGGGAGGCCCTGTTGCAAGGCGGAACCCCCAGCCGCTGCGGCTGGCTGGTGGACCGGTTCGGGGTTTCCTGGCAAATCATCCCAAAGGCGCTGATCCGGCTGATGGCCACCGAGGACGAGGCCACGGCGCAACGGGTCATGGCGGCGATGATGGCGATGGTGAAGCTGGACGGCCCGGCGCTGGAGGCGGCGGCGCGCGGCTAAGGGGTGTGCAACCTGCAAGGTTGCACGCGTGCAACACTGCGCAACTTATTGATTTTGAATGGTTTCTAAAATTCTGTTCATTTTGCGTTAACCATGATTTTCGCCGATTTCACCGGGTATTCCCGGTTTTGGGTAGGGTGCGTGCTTG
>JANLQT010000691.1:0-5928 GCA_031368035.1 Rhodobacterales bacterium
CGGCGTCGCCGGCGAAGAGGACCCGACCATGGCGGAACCGGTCCATCCGTCGGCACTGGAAGGTGTAGATCGAGGTCCAATCCAGATCATAGACAACGTCCGGCCCCAGCGTCGCATCGACGCGGGCGCGGGTGCGGGCCGGTTCCAGTTCGCGGCTGCGGTCGATGTTCCAGCCGAGTTGAAAGTCGATCCGCCAGATACCGTCGGGCTGCTTGTGCAGCAGTGCAGAGTCACCGGATTTGAAATGCGGCTCGAACCAGAACCAGCGCTCGGTCGGGTAATCGGCAGTCTTGCGGACATCGGCGATCAGGAAATTATCCTCGAACACGCGGCCGTTGAAATCGAGGCCCAGCAGCGTGCGGACGGGTGAGCGGGCGCCATCGGCGGCGATCAGCCAATCGGCCTGAACCTGATAGGTGCCGTCAGGGGTGGAGACGTCCAGCGCGACGTGATTGGCCATGGGGGTCACGGCACCCACCCGGTTGCGGCCGCGGATTTCGATCGGTGCGCCGTTCGCCTGCGCGGACAGGATCGCGTCGTGCAGGAATTTCTCGAAATACGGCTGTTGCAGGTTGATGAAGGCGGGGAAGGCGTGGCCGCCCTCGGGCGCGAGGTTGAAGTCATACAGCAGGCGGTCGTCACGGAACACCTTGCCGACATTCCACTGGACGCCCTTGGTAATCATCGGGCCCGCCGCGCCCAGCCGGTCGCAGATTTCCAGCGTGCGCTTGGCAAAACAGATCGCGCGCGAGCCTTCGCCGATGCCTTCATTGTCGTCCAGCACGAGAACCTGAACGCCGCGGCGACCAAGGTCCAAAGCCGCGGCAAGGCCGACCGGCCCTGCCCCGACGATCACCACGCCGTGGCGGCGCGGAGGCAGCGTTTGGTCAGGCGATTTGGCGTAAGGATAAAGGACAAAGTCCAGATCGGAATGCCGGGTCATCACGCCTACCCCTGCAACTGCGCCCACATGTCCAGATCGCGTGCCGCCGTCCAGATGCGCGGATGGAGGATGCCGCGTGCCTCGTCATAGGCGCGCGAGACGTTGAACGGCAGGCAGTGTTCGTAGATCGCATAGTCCTTGAATTTGGGGTCACAGACGGCGCGGCAGGCGTCCCACGCGTCTTTCAAGCTGCCGCCGCGGGCGGCGACCCGTGCGACCGGCGCATAGGTCGATTGGACGAAATCCTTGGTGCGGTCCAGGGCGCCGTTCACTGCCCCTGCCCCGATCACCGCATCGCCCCGCCCCGGTGCCAGTGCGGCGAGATCATAGGCGCGGATCGCCTCCAAAGTCGGCCTCCATTCGCCGAAATGCCCGTCGCCGCAGTAGCAGGCCGAGTGTGCCTCGACGATATCGCCGGTGAACATCACGTTCTGATCGGGGACATGGATGACTGTATCGCCCGCCGTATGGGCGCGGCCGAGTTGCAACAGGTCCACCCGGCGTTTGCCGAGCCAGACAGACATCCTGCCGTTGAAGGTGGTGGTCGGCCAGGTCAGGCCGGGGATGCTTTCATGGCCCTGAAACAGGCGGGGGAAGCGTTGGAATTCGCTGTCCCAATCCTCTTTGCCGCGTTCGGCTACCATGTTCCGCGTGGCTTCCGACATGATGATTTGCGGCGCGCCAAAGGCGCTGGCGCCCAGCACCCGGACGGCGTGGTAATGCGTCAGGACCACATGGCTGATCGGCTTGTCGGTGACACCGCGCACGCAGTCGAGCACTTTCTGCGCCAGACGCGGCGTCGCCTGCGCCTCGACGATCATCACAGAGTCATCGCCGATGATGACGCCGGAATTCGGATCGCCCTCGGCAGTGAAGGCGTACAGGCCCGCGCCAATTTCCGCGAAGGTGATCTTCTTGTCGGTCAGATCGCCTTGAGAGGCAAAAGCCTTGGCCATGGTCAGTCCCTTGCATAGGGGTCTGAAAGCGCAGGAATAACCTTGCCCGCGCAGTCGCCAAACCCGATGGTATACCCGTCGCCTTGCGACGTGCCGCGCAGGGTCAAGGTGTCGTTGTCCTCGACGAAGCTGCGGGTGCCGCCGGCCACCGGGATCGGTTCCTTGCCGCCCCAGGACAGTTCCAGCAGCGAGCCGCGGCTGGCCTTTTCCGGCCCCGAAATCGTGCCCGACCCCAGAAGATCGCCCGAGGTCATAGGGCAGCCAGAGGTGGTGTGATGTGCCAGTTGCTGCGCGGCAGAATAATACAGCTCGCGGGAATTGGTGCGGCTGATCACGGTTTCGGGCTTGCCTTCGGGGGCCAAGCTGACCTCAAGCGCGATGTCATACAGCATCGGGCCGGGTTCGTGCAGGTAGGGCAGCAGCGGCAGTTCGCGCGGAGGAGATGCAACCCGGAACGGCTCCAAAGCCGCCTTCATCACCACCCAGGGGGAAATCGTCGTGGCCGTGGCCTTGGCCTGGAACGGGCCGAGGGGCTGATATTCCCAGGCCTGAATGTCCCGTGCCGACCAGTCATTCAGCAGGACATAACCGAAGATCATCGCATCGGCCTCGGCCACCGTCACCGGGCCGTCCGAGGGCGTGCCGACGACCGCCCCCAGTTCCAGTTCGATGTCGAACCGGCGCGAGGGCTGGAAGGCGGGCAGCGCGTGATCTGCCCCCTTGACCTGCCCCCAGGGCCGACGCACCGGCGTGCCCGACACCACCACCGACGAGGCCCGCCCGTTATAGCCGATGGGCAAATGTAGCCAGTTCGGCGGCAAGGCATTCTCAGGCCCGCGGAACATGGTGCCGACATTGGTTGCATGATGCCGCCCAGAGTAAAAATCGGTGTATTCCGACACCAGGAACGGCATGTGCAGGGCCACATCCTTCAGCGGCAGCAGGTGATCTTCGACCAGAAACCGCTTGCTGGACTCGGCTTTCAAAAGCCCCGTCACCTGCGTTCGCAGACTGGCCCAGACGGCTGGCCCCGCCTCCATCACGCCATTCCAGAACGGCACGTCCAGCAAGGGGCCGCCGTCCAGCACCAACAGCCCCTCGGCCTCCAGCGCGGTCAAGTCCAGCACGAAATCCCCGATGGCCATGCCGCAACGCGGCTCCTCTTTCTCGACAGAAAACACGCCGCAGGGCAGGTTGTTCATCGGGAAAGGACAGGTGGCAGAGTTCGCGGAACTCACCCAGCTTTGCATCAGAGCCATCGGCATTCCTGTTCATCTTGGAGACAAATACTCCGGGGGTGCGGGGGCTGGCCCCCACTGCCTTGGCAGTTACTTGATCCCCGGCGATCCGTCGAACTTCTTCTCAAGATCGGCCCAGCAATCGATGTAATCATCCTGCAACGGGGCCGTTCTGGCCGCCCATTCGGTCAGATGCTGGGGGAAGCGGGTTTCGAACATGAAACTCATCGTCTCGTCCAGCTTCTCGGGCTTCAGCGCGGCGTTGGAGGCGCCTTCGAAGGCGGTCCGGGCCGGGCCATGCGGCAACATGCAGTTGTGCAGCGACATGCCGCCGGGCACGAAGCCCTTCGGCTTGGCGTCATAGATGCCATAGATGTTGCCCATCATCTCGGACATGACGTTCTTGTGGTACCACGGCGGGCGGAACGAGTGCTCGGCCACCAGCCAGCGCTCGCGGAACAGCACGAAGTCGATGTTCGCAGTGCCTTCCAACCCCGAAGGCGCGGTCAGC
The DNA here is from genome assembly GCA_031368035.1 of Rhodobacterales bacterium. Classification (GTDB taxonomy): domain Bacteria; phylum Pseudomonadota; class Alphaproteobacteria; order Rhodobacterales; family Rhodobacteraceae; genus Stagnihabitans. The sequence goes on from JANLQT010000691.1 coordinate 3,649, forward strand.
ACGGTGAAGATCGACGGGTCAGGGTGGTCGAACAGGATCGCGCCGACCGGGGCATAGGTGCGCAGGTCGTATTTGTAGGGGCCGTAGTTGCCATGCCAGGCCACCACGTCCAAGGGGGAATGGCCGATCCGGGTGCGGTGAAACTGCCCGCACCATTTCAGGATGACCGAGGACGGCGCGTCTCGGTCCTCGAACGCCGCAACCGGCGTCTTGAAGTCGCGCGGGTTGGCGAGGCAGTTCGCCCCAATCGGGCCACGGTTTGGCAGGGTGAAGGGCGGGCCGTAGTTTTCGCAGACAAAGCCGCGGGCCGGGCCCTCCAGCACCTCGACCCGGCATACCAGACCGCGCGGCAGGACGGCGATTTCTTTCGGCTCGACGTCGATGATCCCGAGTTCCGTGCAGAACCGCAGGCGGCCTTCCTGCGGCACCACCAGCAACTCGCCGTCCGCCGAGTAGAAATACTCGTCCTGCATCGACTGCGTGACGAGGTAGATATGACTCGCCATGCCGGTCTGCGTGTTCACATCCCCCGCCGTGGTCATCGTGCGCATCCCCGTGACCCAGGTCAGCGGTGCAGTCCCATGCGGCACCGGGTCCCAGCGGTATTGGCCGAGGCTCAGCACATCGGGCAGGATGTGCGGCGCGGATTTCCAGTGCGGCACATCGATCCTTTCAAACCGGGCGGTGTGCTTGACCGAAGGGCGGATGCGGTAGCACCAGGTCCGTTCGGGATGCGGCTTGGTAAAGGCCGACCCCGACAGTTGTTCGGCATAAAGCCCATAGGCGCATTTCTGCGGCGAGTTCTGGCCCTGCGGCAGAGCGCCCGGCAAAGCCTCGGTTTCAAAATCGTTGCCGAAGCCCGGCATGTAGCCTTGTTGCGTGCCAATGCGGGTCTCGGCGCGGATCATGCCGGCGGGAAGGGATTGGGCAGTCATGGCTGGCTCCTCAGGCGGGGCGTCCGGCTGAATTATTGGTTGCATTAGCAACTATGTCAAGTTAATCGTTGAAAGTTCGGGTGCGATGGGGCGGCAGGTGACGGGCGAGATCCTCCTTCACGATTATTGGCGGTCCTCCTCGGCCTATCGGCTGCGGATCGCGCTGAACCTGCTGGGGCTGGCCTACACAAGCCATCCGGTTGACCTGGTGGCGGGACAGCAAAGGGGGGCGGAGAATCTGGCGCGCAATCCGCAAGGGCTGGTGCCGACGCTTCAGATTGACGGGGCGACGCTGACCCAATCGCTGGCCATTCTGGAATATCTGGACGAGGTGCATGGCGCGGGGTTTCTGCCCAAGGACCCCCTTGGCCGCGCCCGCGTCCGTGCCTTGTCCTATGCCGTGGCGATGGAGGTGCAACCAGTCTGCAACCTGCGGGTCGCCAGCCATGCCGTCAGCCAATCCGGCGGCGTCCTGACGATCGAGGCCTGGATGCAGCACTTCATCCCGCTTGGCTTGCAAGGGCTGGAAGTGATGCTGACCCGCCCCGGCCAGTATTGCCACGGCCTGTATAGCCACGGCCTGTATTGTCACGGTGACCAGATCAGCATGGCCGATATCTGCCTTGTGCCGCAGGTTTACAACGCCCGGCGCTGGGGGATTGACCTGGGCGCCTGGCCCGTCCTTTCGCGGATCGCCGAACGCCTTGACCTGCTGCCAGCGGTTCAGGCGGCCCATCCCGACCGCGTCAAACCGGCCGCTTAAGGCAAAGACCGCCCTTGGCCCCCGCTTGAAAGGTGAAAGCGCCGATGACTGACAAAGCAAGGGCAGACCCCGACGAAGCCAACCCGGACCTGTCAGACGGCACGGCGGCTTTCGATCTTGAATCGTTCCTGCCCTACCTGCTCAATCAGGCCGCCGAGGCCGCGTCAAAGTCGTTTCAGACGCTTTACAAGGCGGACTACGGCATGACCCGAACGCAATGGCGCGTTCTGGCGAACCTCGGCAAGTTCGGTGCCATGACCGCGCGCGACATCTGCGCGATCTCGCATATCGAAAAAACCAAGGTCAGCCGTGCGGTGGCCGCGTTGGAACAGGATGGGCTGTTGTCACGCGAACCCAGCCCAACGGATCGGCGCTCTGAAGTTCTGGCACTGACCGGCAAGGGAAACGCGGTCTTTGCAGTTTTGGGCAAGCGTGCGCTGGCCTTTGACACGGCCCTTCGCCTGCACCTTGGGCCTGAAATTGCTTCGACATTTGAAAGCTTGCTGCGCCAACTGGTCGCTTTCGGCGCCAAATCCTCGGGCGACGATTTGGACTGACGCTGCCACCGAAGAGTGCCGGCCA
>JANLQT010000019.1:0-3589 GCA_031368035.1 Rhodobacterales bacterium
CCTTGCCCATGATCGGCACATTGTTGCCGGGGTGCATCGCATAGGAATACAGCGACAACAGTCGCTCGACCGGGTGCCGCATCAGCACAAAGGCATCCGCTTGGGACTGGCGCACGAAGTCAAAGCCCAGATGCGACATGAACAGCATCGGCCGTTCCACCGCTAGCGTGTCGAACCGCGGAAAGTGATGCAGCCGGCCTTCGGGAAAGATGTCCAAAGGGTCGACATGACCAGCGATGAACCCCCGCACAGACGTTCCGCCAGCCTTCGGAATATGCACGAAGGCGATATTTCTGATCAAAGTCATGCCAATGCCCTCAGCGCCCAACCCCGACATAGGTTTCAAACCCCGCCTCTGCCGCCTCGCCCGCCGAATAGACGTTGCGCAGATCGGCCATCCGCGCCGAGGTCATCGCCCCCGCAATCCGGCCCAGATCCAACGCGCGGAACTCGTTCCATTCGGTCAATATCACCAGCACATCCGCGCCTTGGGCAGCCTGATAGGCATCCCCCGCCCAGGTTACGCCAGGCAGCAGCGCTTCGCCCTCGCGCCGGCCCTGCGGGTCGCAGACGCGCACCTTGGCGCCGGCGCCGACCAGCGCCGGCACGATGGTCAGGCTGGGCGCATCGCGCATGTCATCGGTGTTGGGTTTGAAGGTCACGCCCAGCACGGCCACGGTCTTGCCGTTCAGAGTGCCATCCGCCAGATCGACGATCTTGTCGATCATCCGGCGCTTGATCTCTTCATTGACCTTGATCACCGCCTCGGTGATCTGCATCGGCACGGCATGTTCCTGCCCGATCCGCGCCAAAGCCTTGGTATCCTTGGGAAAGCACGATCCGCCATAGCCCGGCCCCGCATGCAGGAACTTGTTGCCGATGCGCCCGTCCATGCCCATGCCCTTGGCCACATCCTTCACATCCGCGCCCACGCGCTCGCACAGGGCCGCGATTTCGTTGATGAAGGTGATCTTGGTGGCCAGAAACGCATTGGCCGCGTATTTGATCATCTCGGCGCTCTCAAGCCCCGTGTAAACGATCGGAAACTCGCGCAGGAACAGCGGGCGGTAAACATCCGCCATCGCCTTCTTCGCCCGCTCGCTTTCCACGCCAACCACCACCCGGTCGGGGCGCATGAAATCGTCAATCGCCGCGCCTTCGCGCAGGAATTCGGGGTTGGAGGCGACGTCGAATTCGCCGTTCGGAGCGGCAGCCCGGATCACCTCGGCCACCTTTCGGTTCGTCCCCACCGGCACGGTGGATTTCATGACAACCACCGTATAGCCCTGCAAAGCGGCGCCGATTTCCTCGGCCGCCGCCATGACATAGGTCAGGTCGGCATGCCCATCGCCGCGCCGCGTCGGCGTGCCGACCGCGATGAACACCGCATCGGCATTCTTCACCGCCTCGGCCAGATCCAGCGTGAAGGACAGCCGCCCGGCCGCGACGTTCTTGGCCATCAGCGCGTCCAGACCGGGTTCAAAGATCGGCACTTCGCCGGCGCGCAGCTTGTCCACCTTCTCGGGGTTCTTGTCGACGCAAGTGACCTCATGCCCGAAGTCGGAAAAACACACACCCGAGACCAGACCCACATAGCCCGTCCCGATCATCGCTATCTTCATCACCAACGCCTTTTGCTGCCACGCGCCCCTGAATAGGCCGCAGGGCGCACAGCGTCAAACGCCAAAGGGGCGGCCCAAAGGCCGCCCCTTCCCGTGCAGTTGCCGTTACAGCAGTGGGTCCAGATACATGCTCATCAGCGCCACACCAATCACGCTGGACGTGCCGCCTACGCTCATCCAGACCTTGGGGGCCAATAGCTGCGACGTTGCTGGCAGATCGGCTGATGCCGTTCCTGTTGCCACCGCCCCGGAAACCATATCCGTCACCCGCCATTGCACCGATTGCGTCGTGCCTTTGGGGCTGTAAAGCTCCAGCTTGTAAACGCTGGTGCGGTCCACGGTCGGCACCGGGAAGGATGCCCCAAGGTCAACTTTGGTTGCCGTTGCGGTGCCGTCATTGAACATCATCTGAATGTTCGTGTCCGCAGCATCCCAGCCCATGCCGACAAGGTTGGTCAGGCTTGACGGCTCCACATCCGTCGCCGCAACCGTGTTATGCAAGCCAGCAAAGGCCCGGTTGGTGGTGGTTGCAACGCCGGTCGCTGGTGCCCAGATCATTGAAAACCGGAACCCACCCAGATCCGCGGACGCGCCCCCGACCGTCACAAACGCTGGTGTTGCGGACCGCCACCCTGCGACCGCCGTTGTCGCGGCAACGGTCACCAAGGATTCAACGCGGGGATACATTGAATGCTTATTGGTCACGGCAATGGCGGCTGCGGTGGCCGTGCCGAATATGGTAGGGCTGGAAGTGCCCAAAGTGCTGAAACTGGTGCCGCTTTGGATAGCCTTCCAGACCATCGCCCCCGAGTTGACCAAATCCGCAAACACGTCTTTCAGCCGCGAACCAATGGCGACCTTGGCCGTCCTGATCTGGCTGTCATACCAGACCGTGCCATCCGCCGGGCTGGCGGGATCGGTGGTCAGGCCGGTCCAGATTTGCTGCTGGCCGAAGGTCTGCGTTCCGGCGAACGTCTGCGCCGCGTCCGTCCGCGCGATACTGGCCGAAGTGGCCGGGAACGTCATCGTGGTGCCATCGGTTCCCGCCAGCGTCAGGCTGTTGGTTGCCGCGAGCACTTTCCCGTCGGTGATATTGATCCCGAGATACATCGCAGACCAGCTTGCCGCCGTGGTGCCCGTGACCAAGATGCAGGTGACGATTGCGCGGGTGTTGGGACCAAGTATCCGCACAAGGTTGCCGCCGCTGCTGTTGATCGTAAGCAGCCCGGCCCCGTTGTTGCGGATGTAGAACTGGTGACCAAGAACCAGTGTCGTAACATCCGGCAGGATGACAGTTTGCGCCAAGGTGCCGGTGAAGAATTGCAGATAGGGGCTGGCAACGGTGAGCGTGGTGGTCGCCCCCGCCGTGGCTACGGTTGCGTAGCCCTGCCGCGAGTTGTTGCTCTGGGTGTTTGCATTGGCGTCCCGCGAAACAACCGATGACACCGCCGACACGGCGGACAATGCCAGCGCAGCCGGGACCGCTGCCGAACCGGTGTTGTTCCCTATGACGCTATTCGCGGCAAGGTTTGCCATTTTGGCCAGCGTGATCGTGCTGGCGTCAATCGTCCAGACAGTACCAACGCCCGAAACGGTAATGTCGCCCTTGTCGCCATCGCTGACGCCGCCCGCAGGCGCCGCCCAGGTGCCGTCCGCCCGCAGGAAATTCGCCGTCCCCCCGCCCGAGGCCGGCGCCAGACCCGCCGCGGCGCTGGTGAAGGCGGCGTTCAGCGCCAAAGTGCCGGTCGCGTCCGGCAGGTTGTAGGTGCGGGTCGTCGCTGTCGTCAGCCCGGCCAGCTCGAACTGCGCCTTCTTGGTCGCATCGGCATTGTCCTGCAACGTGAAGACGCTGTCCGGGATGTTGAACGCCGTCACATTCGTCCCGAACCCCACCGTAGGCGAGTTGATGGTCAGCGACCCGCCCGCCCCTGCCGTGGCCGATCCGACCGCGACCGTCGTGGTGGATC
>JANLQT010000021.1:0-8477 GCA_031368035.1 Rhodobacterales bacterium
GGTTGAAGGGCGCGCCGGTGCCGCCGATGCGGCCTTGCACCATCACGGTGCCGATCTGCGGCGGACGGAGCCAGTCATGGACGGGCTCTGCGCCGAGGGTGGCACAGAGGGTGGCACAGAGGGCGGCACAGAGGGCGGCCAGGCGGTCGGGTGCGGCCCGGGCCAAAAGGCCGAGGACCGCGCTGCGCGCCTTGGTCTGGTCGGGATCGGAATGGGTCACGGACACGGTGCCAACTTGTGCTTGGGCCTGCGAAACTGGTCCCGCTTTACCCGCAAGATAGGGGGCTTTCACGTGAAGGTTTCATGACAGTGCACGCATCGGATTTCGCGCGCCAAGTGTCACAGGACCGTTGCCTTGCGCCACTATCTTGGCCGCAAACCAAGAGAATCCGAGCAGCCCGCCATGTCCCATCTTCCCCCTATCCGCCTGACGGGCGCGCATGTCCTGCGCGGCCACGAGATGCAGGCCCGGTCGATCGACTTGGCCGAGGGGAGGATCATGCGCGGGCCGCTTCCAGAGGTGGATCTGACCGGGTTTCTGGTGCTGCCGGGGATCATTGATCTGCATGGCGACGGCTTTGAACATCAGATGTTTCCCCGCCCGACCGCCCCGTTTCCGATGGCCGCGGGCTTTGCCGCGTTCGACCGTGAGGCAGCCTCGAACGGGGTCACGACCGCCTATATGGCGCAAAGTTGGAGCTGGGAGGGGGCGCAGCGCGGCCCCGATCAGGCCGAGGCGATGCTGGCGGCGCTGGACTTGTATCGGCCGAGGGCGCTGACCGACCTGCGGGTGCAGATAAGGGCCGAGACGCATCTGGTGGGCGAGACGGACCGGCTGATCGCAGCGGTGACCCGGCACAAGGTCGGTTACGTGGTGTTCAACGACCATCTGGAGGAAGGGCTGCACATGGCCCGGATTGCTCCCGGGCGGTTTGCCCATTGGGCGCGCAAGCTGGACCGGACACCGGAGGATCTGGCGGGCTCGATCGAGGCGGCGAAGGCGGCGGCGGGGTTGGTGCCCCGGTCGCTGTGCCGGCTGGCGGAGGCGTTTGATCAGCAGGGCGTCGTCTATGGCAGCCATGACGACCCCGATGTGGCGGCGCGGGAACGGTTCCGGTTGCTGGGCGCGGTGGTGGCGGAGTTTCCGCTGACCGGGGCGGTTGCGGCGGCGGCGCATGCGATGTTCTCGCCGGTGGTGATGGGCGCGCCGAATGTGGTCAGGGGCAAGTCGCAGGCCGGCAATGTCGCGGCGATGGACTTGATCGCCGAGGGGCACTGCGATGCACTGGTGTCGGACTATCACATCCCGGCGCTGGCCATGGCGGCCTTTGCGCTGGTCGAGCGGGGGGTGCTGGATCTGCCCCGGGCCTGGGCGATGATTTCTTCGAAACCGGCCGAGATTTTGCGGATGCCGGACCGGGGGCGGCTGGAGCCGGGGATGCGGGCCGATCTGGTGGTGGTGAATGGGGAGACCAAGGCGGTCGAGGCGACCATCGCGGGGGGGCGGCTGAGCTATCTGGCCGGTGAGGCGGGGCGGCGGTTCATGGCGCAGCCACGGGTGGTTTCAGGGGTGCAGGACGGGCCGGCTTTGGCGGCGGAATAGGAAAGTTGCACGCGTGCAACATCCGGTAACACGTTGTATTTACAGCGTTTCGCTTTTTTTGTTCATAATCGATTAACCATGAATCGCGCCGGTTGCACGGGGTGCGATCCAAATCTTTTCGAAAAGATTTGAAAATTCCTTCGAAGGAATTTTGGGTTCGCAGGAGGTCAGCCGTTGTACTTTTCAAGGAATGCCTCGGCCGGCAAAGCGCGGAAATCCAGCAGCGCGGCGCGCAGGGCCTCGTGCGTCCAGTCCCACCAGGCCAGCGCCATCAGACGATCGGCCACCGGCGCGGGAAACCGAGCGCGCAAGGGCACGGCGGGCACGCCGGCCATGATCATGTAGGGCGGCACGTCCTTGGTCACCACCGCGCCCGAGGCGATGATGGCACCGGCGCCGATGGTCACTTCGGGTTTCACGATGGCGCCGTGGCCCAGCCAGGTGTCGGGACCGATCACGGTGCGGCGGGATTTGCGCAAGTCGAAAAAGGCCTCGTCATCCTCGACATCGTCCCAGTACAGCCGCGAGCGATACAGGAAATGGTGCAGCGAGGCATTCTGGTGGGGATGATCTGTCGGGCCGATCCGCGTCATCGCGGCGATATTGGCAAACTTGCCGACGGTCGTGTTGGCGATGTCGGACTGGCGGTCGCAATAGGCGTAATCTTCAAAAGCCGAGTGCAGGATGCGGCTGCCCTGTCCCACCTCGCAATACGCGCCGAAGGTCGTGCCGACAACTTCACAGCCGTTATGGATCAGCGGCGCATCCGGCGACAGTTTCGGCATCATTCGCCCTTGATCAGTTTGCGGCGCAGCCAACCCGAGGCCCAGTCCATCATCATCACCGTCAGCACGATCAGGACGAGGTAATAGGCCACATCCTCCCAATCCTTCTGGGTCTGGATGGCTTGGGTCAGCAAGAGGCCGATGCCGCCGCCAACGATGGCGCCGATCACCGTGGCGCTGCGGGTGTTGCTTTCGAGGTTATAGAGCACCTGGCTGAGCAGGATTGGCGTCACTTGCGGCAGGACACCGAAGCGGGCGCGTTGCAGGGTGCCGGCGCCGGTGGAGCGGATGCCCTCGACCTGTTTTTCGTCGATGTTCTCCAGCGCTTCGGAGAAGGTTTTCCCGAAGGCGCCGGTGTCGGTCATCATGATCGCCAGCGCGCCGGTCATGGGGCCGGGGCCGAAGGCACGGACAAGGATCAGCGTCCAGATCAGCGCGTCGGTGCCGCGGATGAAATCGAACACCCGGCGCAGGGCAAAGCGCAATGAACGCAGCGGCATCATGTTGTTTGCGGCGAGGAACGCGAGCGGCAGGGCGATCAGCGCGGCGGTCATGGTGCCGAGGAAGGCCATCAAAACTGTCTCTAACATGGCGTAAAACACGTCTGAATGGTGCCAAAGCCGGTTGTGCCAGACCGTGTCTGCCATTGCCTTGGCATTGGGGATCGCGGGGTCGAGACGCGGTAGCCACAGGGCCAAGGCGATCAGGTCGCCGGGGGGGCGGCCAGCGAAAGGGCTGTCGAGGGTGAAGAAGAACTCCTCCCAGCCCAGATAGGTGCGCTGAGTGACGGTTTTGGACTTGGTATAGGCAAAGCGGCCTTGCGGCGTGGTCACGGCGACGCGACTGTCCGAGGCGCTGATCCAGTCCGGCAGCGGTTGAGGTGCCGTCAGTTGCAGATGGCCTTGCGCGTCGGGCTGGATGCGGATCGTGCCATAGCCGGGCAGAACCATTTGCGCGCCGGGGGGGTCATAGGTGACGATGGTGCCGCGACCCAGGTCGATGGTGGTGACATCGCCGGTGGTCTTGACCCACGCTGGCATCAGGGGGGGCGGGAAGGCGTCGCGGGCGTCGCCGTCGATGGCGGTCAGGACCTTGCCGGTGCGGTTGTCGCGGGTGACATGGACCTGATAGCTGACGAAATCCGACAGCAGGGCTGCGGCATTGTCGGGCCGGAATCGGGCGGCGAGGCCGGGCAGGTCGAAGGACAGCGCGGCGTAGAACAGGTAAAGCAGGATCAGCGCGGGGATGGACACGGACCAGCGGGTGCGCGTGCGGAACTGGGTCAGCAGCTCGGGGGCGAGAGCGGCGTCCATCAGCGGCGGCCTTTCGTCAGTTGGCGGCGCATCACGTCCGAGACCTGGTCGATGGCGACGATGGTCAGGAACAGCAGGAAGAAGATCGCGACGACCTGATCGTATTTGCCGGTGCCCCATTGCATCGCGATCTTCAGATCGGCGCCGATGCCGCCCTGCCCGACAAAGCCCAGGATGGCCGAGGCGCGCACGTTGATCTCGAACCGCAGCAGGGCGTAGGACAGCCAGTTCGGGGCTACTTGCGGGATCAGGCCGAAGGCCATGCGCTGGCCCCATGTGGCGCCGACCGAGGTCAGCCCCTCGATGGGTTTAAGATCGGCGTTTTCGGCGACTTCGGAGAAGAGTTTGCCCAAGGCGCCGCTGGTGTGGACGGCGATGGCGATGACGGCGGGGACCGGGCCGCCGCCAGCCAAGTAGATCAGCACCAGCGCGATCACCACGTCGGGGATGGCGCGAAGGGCGTCCATGATGCGGCGGAAGGTGCCGACGAGGCGGGGATAGGGGGCGAGGCCACGGGTGGACAGCAGCGCGAGGAATATGGCTCCAACACCGCCCAAAAGGGTGGCGACGGCGGCGATGTTCAGCGTCTCGATCAGCGAGGGGAGGAAGTGCAGGACAAGGCCGGGCAGGTAGGCGCGGTTCATCCAGGCCTCGGACAGGATTTCGGCGGGGAAGTCGAAGATATGCGGCAGACCGGCGAGGAAGTCGCCGGCGTTGCGTTGTTCGGCCAGGCGGAAACCCGAGGCGAGGAGGGCGAAAAAGATGACAACAAGGATGGTGCCATAAAGCCGGCGACGGCGAACCAGCTCCAGATAGGCGGCGGCGTGCCGATCGGGGCCGGGGCGTTCGGGGTCTGGCCCGGGTTCGGGGCCAAATGCAAGGTCAACCATGAAGCGCTCCGGTGGAATTGACCGGGCCCCCTGTGGGAGCCCGGCCAGTCTTCATGAAATTAGCGGGCCGTCATGAAATCAGTTCTTCTTTTCTTGCAGCTGGCGGGCAGCAAGGATGCCGTCGTACATCGAGGCTTCCACCGGGATGAAGTCCTTCAGATCGCCGCTGTTGACCGCGGCGGCGCAGGCGTGATCGGTCTCGGACATATCGGCCAGAAGCTTGACGACTTTGTCCTTCACATCCTGCGGCAGAGCAGTGCGCACCACAAAGGGGCCGTTCGGGATCAGGACCGAGCGCCAGATCTCGACCAGTTCGTTCATATCCACGAGGCCAGCGGCGGCGGCCTTGTGGAAGGCGCCCGAGGTATAGCCGTCGGCCCAGTCACCCAAACCGTCAGCCCAGCTGACGCCCGCCGCGAAATCGCCATGGGCGACGCCAACGATGGTCTGCTCGTGACCGCCCGAGAATTTCACTTCCGAGAAGTATTGCGCCAGATCGCCATACTTGGCGGTCAGCTCGGCCACCGGTACCAGATAGCCCGAGGTCGAGTTCGGATCGGCGAAAGCGAAGACCTTGCCTTTGGCGTCATCCATCGAAGTGATGTCGGCGTCCTTGCGGGCGAAGCCGATCGAGTAGTAGCCGGTCGAGCCATCGACGTTCTGGGCGACGAGCTTGACTTCCACGGCATTGGGGTCGGTCAGGGCGATCTTGGCATAGGCCGCGGCGCCGAGGCCGGCCATGTCGAGCGTGCCGCCGAGCAGGCCCTGGATCACGCCGTCATAATCGGCCGGGGTGAACAGCTTGACCGGCACGCCGAGCGCAGTCTCGACTGCGGCGCGCAGGCACTCGTTCGAGGTCAGGCGGTCCTGGGCGTTTTCACCACCGAGAACGCCGATGTTGAATTCCGTGATGCCCTGGGCCTGGGCCGCGCCGGCGAGCAGGGTGGTGGTGGCAAGAAGGGCGAGCAGCGTTTTCATTTTCGTCTCCGCTTGAAATGGCCCGAAGCTTCGGGCCGGGTGAAAGGGTCAGCCGCCCAGCATCGCCAGCGCGTAGGTCGCGTCAGGCAGGGCGGGGATGGCAGAGGAGGTGGCCTGTTCGTTGAAGCTGGCATCCGCGCCGTAGATGTCGCGGGCGGCCTGGGTGGTCAGCAGATCGGGGGTGCCGTCGAAGACGATGCGGCCGTCGCGCATCCCGATCACCCGGTCGCAATAGCGGCGCGCGGTGTCGAGCGTGTGCAGGTTGGCGATGACGAGGCGGCCGTCCTCGTCATGGATGCGCCGGAGGGCATCCATCACCAGTTGGGCATTCATCGGATCGAGGCTGGCAATGGGTTCGTCGGCGAGGATCACCGCGGGGTCCTGCATCAGGGCGCGGGCGATGGCGACGCGCTGCTGCTGGCCGCCGGACAGGGCCTCGGCCCGTTTGGGGGCCTGTTCGGCGATGCCGAGGCGGTCGAGGATGGCAAGGGCTTTCAGGATGTCCTCTTCCGGCCAGATGTTGCACAGGCTGGCGAGGACCGGGCGGCGGGAGAGCAGGCCGTGCAGGACATTGGTGACGACATCCATGCGGGGGACGAGGTTGAATTGCTGGAAGATCATCGCGCAGCGCCCCTGCCAGGCGCGTTTCTGGGCGCCCTTCAGGGCGAGCACGTTCTGGCCTTGAAAGGCGATCTCGCCCGAGGTCGCGTCGGTCAGGCGGTTCATCATGCGCAGCAGGGTGGATTTGCCCGCGCCGGAGCGGCCGATGATGCCGACGAAGGCGGGCTTCTCGACATGGAAGCTGGCGCTGTCCACGGCAAGTTTGGTCCCGAATTGCCGGGTCACCTGGGTCAGGATCAGCAAGTGGCACCCCTCGTCTTACCGGAGGGGGGAGTAGCTGCGGCCTATGACGCGCGCTTGTCGGATGCGTGAAGCTTTGGTGACAGTCGCCGGGACCGAGGCGGTGCCGGAAGTGAAGCAGCGGCGGCTTCGCCATTGCTTTTGGTGAAGAAAAATGGGGGCTTCGCGCCCCCAAACCCCCGCGGGATATTTGGAGAAAGTGATTGGTGCAGGGGTGTCAGCCCTGATGCAGGATCGCTTGCGTCAGGCTGCCGCTGGCGGCCGGGTAGAGCGGGATCAGGCAGGCTTGCAGCGCGTGGTAGATGTCGCCCTTGCCGGGGAAGAGGGTGGTGGCGGGGGTGAGGTCTTCGGTCAACTCCTCGTGCCAGCCGCCGTTTTCATGGTCGATGAACGCGGTGGTGATCAGGTTCCAGATCTGGCGATAGGCGGTCTCGTAAGCGGGATCGGGGAGAAGCTCGTTCAGCACATGCGCGGCGGCGGCGCCTTCGCAGGGGGGCCACCAGAGTTTCTGGCGCTTGGCGGGGGCATCGTTCCAATCCAGCGTGTAGTAGAAACCGCCCTTGGCGCGGTCCCAGCCGATGGCCATGGACTGCGCGAACAGGCCCTGCGCGGCTTGCGGCATCCAGGCTTCGCGTTTGCCGTCGAGCACCCAGAGTTGCAGGATCAGCCGCGTCCATTCCAGCCAGTGGCCCGGCGTGGTGCCGGCGGGACGGAACATCTCGTTCGGGTGGTAGTAGTCGCGGTCGAGCGCCCAGCCTTCGTCGAAATGTTCAGCCACGCGCCAGCCACAGGAGGCGGCGGAGGTGCGGATCACCCGCTCGGCGATGGATTTGGCCTTGCGGAGGTATTCGGCCTCTCCCGTCGCCTCGAACGCGGCCATCAGGGCTTCGGTCATGTGCATGTTGGAGTTCTGGCCGCGGTAGGTGCCGCCATCCAGGGGCTGCCAGTCGGCGGTGAATTCCTCGGCGATGGCGCCGTGTTGGGGTTCCCAGAAGCGGGTTTCAATCACCTCGGTGATGTCGGCCAGCATCGGGGCGGCGAGGGGATGGTTGACCAATTTGGCGGCAGAGGCGGCAAGCAGGACGAAGGCATGTCCGTAGGCCTGTTTGCCCGAATCGGCGGGGCCGTTCTTCATGGACCAGAAGTAACCGCCGTTCTTGCGGTCGCGGTGCTGGTTCCAGAGGAACTCCATGCCGTGATCGACCACGTCAGCCGCGCCGGGGCGGCCGAGCAGCGTTCCGATGGCAAAGCAGTGCACGGCGCGGCCGGCGATGTGGATCGGGTGAACCTGACCCGCGGCGTCAAGGGGCTGGCCCTGACGGTTCAGGTCGTAAAAGCCGCCCGTGGGATCGACAAAGCGGGGCTGGAAGAAATCAAACAGGCCGTTGGCCTGCGCCGTCAGCCAGGCGCGGTGGCCGGGGCGGGTGGTCCAGCGGCCGAGCCTGGAATCTGTGGCGGTGTCAGTGGTCGGCGTCATCGGATATCCCCCCTGCGCGGCAGGCCCTGAAGGACCGCCGGTTTGGGGCAGTCTTTCAGGGCGGCGCGGCGGGATCAATCCATTGGCGTGATTTATCCCGCAAGCGCGTCCCAGGCGGACAGGTCCAGCAGGGAATGTTCCGGCCGGTCGTCGCCCTCCATCGGTCCGGTCATGGCGGCGAACATCGCGTTGCGGGCGTCGATGCCGGCTTGGGTCGCGGGGATCAGCAGGGTCTCGCCGGTGCCGATCAGGTTCTGGTTCGCCTCGGCAAAGGGGCGGAGGGCGCGGTCATAGGCGGCGAAGGCGGATGGGTGGTCCGGGGCCCGTGACAGCACGCAGGCCAGAAGATAGGCGCCGACCACGGCAAGGGAGGAGCCCTGCCCCGTCAGGAACGAGGGGGCAGCGGCGGCGTCGCCGACCAAAGCGACGCGGCCCCTGGTGTAGGCGGGCATGCGGATCTGCTTGACCTCGTCACAATAAAGATCCGGGGCGCGGTCCATCGCGTCCAGCATCGCCGGGACATGCCAGCCCCAATCGGCAAAGCCGTCGCGGAACAGGGCGCGCTGGAAG
>JANLQT010000038.1:0-2525 GCA_031368035.1 Rhodobacterales bacterium
GTGGATATTGACCCCTTCGTCATCGACGAACCCGCGCTGGACAAGCTGATCGAGGCGTTCCATGCCCGCCATGAGGAACTGTACACCTATTCCGAACGGCAAAGCGTGGTCGAAATCGTCAACGTGGAAAGCGCGATCTGGGGTCGGGTCGACCGCCCGAACCGCATGACGGTGGCCCCCGGCAAGGGTGCTGCATCAGCCCTTGAAGGCACCCGCCCGATGATCTTTGACGCCTCGGCCAGGACGCAGGATGCGCCGGTCTATGCCGGGGGCCGTCTCGGGGCGGGCGACCGCATCACCGGGCCTGCCGTGATCGAGGAAGTGACCACGACCCTTGTCATCGAACCCGGTTGGGAGGCAGAGTTGCACGAAAGCGGCGTCTACCTTGTCAACATGATCGAGGCGTGAAGGGAACTGTCCAATGACTTTGCTGAACTGCGACATGGGCGAAAGCTTTGGCCTGTACCGCATCGGGGATGACGCGGGCCTGATGCCGCTGATCGACCTGGCCAACGTCGCCTGTGGCTTCCACGCCTCTGACTACAACCACATGCGCTCTACCGTGCAATTGGCCAAGTCGCATGGCGTGAAGGTGGGCGCGCACCCCTCGTTGCCCGATCTGCAAGGCTTTGGCCGCCGCGAAATGAAAATCGGGCGCGAGGAAATGACCAATTGCATCATCTACCAGATCGGCGCGCTGAAGGGCTTTCTTCAGGCCGAGGGGATGGCGTTGAACCACATCAAACCGCATGGCTCGTTGTACGGTATGGCCGCGCGGATGGAGGATATCGCCCACGCCATCTGTGACGCCGCCGATATCTTCAAG
Organism: Rhodobacterales bacterium; assembly: GCA_031368035.1. GTDB lineage: Bacteria > Pseudomonadota > Alphaproteobacteria > Rhodobacterales > Rhodobacteraceae > Stagnihabitans. The sequence goes on from JANLQT010000038.1 coordinate 827, forward strand.
GTGCCGCTGTTTGGCATGGTCGGCACCTTGCATGAGACGATCTATCCGGCGCGCGGCCATGTCTTCGTATCGGAATTCTACGCGGATCTGGAGTACAACGATGCCGGCGGCCTGATCATCACCCGCGAACATGCGCCAACGGACGAGGCCAAGGCGGCAGCCGCCTGTGTTCGTGCGATGAAAGAAGGCAAGGTCACCAGCGTCGGCGGCGTTGACGTCACCGTGCGGGCCGATACGATCTGCGTGCATTCGGATACGCCCAATGCCGTAGCACTCGCCCAAGCGGTACGAAACGCCATCACTGTTCTTAATGCAACGCGCTGAAAAGGCCCGCACCATGAGCAAACAAATCCTGTCGCCGCTACCCGGCACGTTCTACAGCAGGCCCGCGCCTGATCAGCCTGCCTTCAAGGTGGTGGGTGACACGGTCGCCGTGGGCGATGTGATCGGGCTGATCGAAGTGATGAAGTCCTTCCACGAGGTGACGGCGGATCAGGCGGGCACTCTGGTTGCCTTCATCGCCGAGGATGAAGAGCCGATCATGGCGGGCCAGCCGCTGCTCGAACTGGCCTGAGCATGGCGATACAGAAACTTCTGATCGCCAACCGGGGTGAGATTGCCGTGCGGATCATCCGCGCGGCGCAGGAACTGGGCATCGCGACAGTGCAGGTTCATTCGGCGGCGGATGCCGACTCGCTGGCGGTGCGGATGGCGGATGAGGCTGTCAATATCGGGCCGCCGATGGCGTCGAAAAGCTATCTGAACATTGCCAATATCTTGAAGGCTGCGGCGGATACCGGGGCCGACGCTGTGCATCCGGGCTATGGCTTCCTCGCAGAAAACGCTGACTTTGCCGATGCGGTAGAGGCTGCGGGTCTGATCTGGGTCGGGCCGAAGGGTGATGCGATCCGGGTGATGGGTGACAAGGTGGCCGCTCGGGTTGCGGCGGAAGCCGCTGGCGTGCCGGTGGTGCCGGGGTCAGACGGACGGATCGACGACCCGGTTCATGCCCGCAACATAGCCCTTGCTATCGGTTTTCCGGTGATGATCAAGGCGGCTGCGGGTGGTGGTGGCCGAGGCATTCGCATTGCCCATGACATGGACGAATTCGACCGCCTGATGCCGCAGGCCAGTGCCGAGGCGAAAGCCGCCTTTGGCGACGGCAGCCTGTACCTGGAAAAGGTCATCGAACGCGCCCGCCATATCGAGGTGCAGATCCTTGGCGATGGCAGCAATGTCATCCATTGCTTCGAACGCGAATGCTCGCTGCAACGCCGCCGTCAGAAGGTGTGGGAGGAGGCACCCGCTGCCACCCTGCCGCAAGCGATGCGCGAAAAGCTGTGCGCTTCTGCCGTGGCGTTGGCGAAGGCGGTCAGCTATCGCGGCGCGGGCACGCTGGAGTATCTGTACGACGATGCCTCGGGCCAATTCTACTTCATCGAGATGAACACCCGGATTCAGGTCGAACATCCGGTGACTGAGATGATCACCGGTATCGACCTGGTGCGCGAAATGCTGCGGATCGCGGGCGGGGAGCCGTTGCGGTATTCTCAGGACCAAATCCGCCTGAACGGCCATGCGATTGAAGTGCGGATTTGTGCGGAAGACCCGGCGCAGGGCTTCAAGCCCGGTCCGGGCACGATCACCGCCTTGAAGGTTCCGGGCGGGCCTGGCGTGCGCTTTGATACGATGCTGTATC
>JANLQT010000058.1:0-2814 GCA_031368035.1 Rhodobacterales bacterium
CGCGGCAAAGGCGGTCCGCGTCAGGGGAACTTTAGGCGCGCGCGGCACCAAGGGTGTGCCGGTCAGGCGATACGGCACCAGTCGGTTGCCTTGCGGCAGGGTCAGCATCGTCTCACTCCACCGCCAGATCAAACACCAGAAGGCCGTCGATGCCGCCGACGGCATGGGCGACCAGCGCACCGCCGAAGGCCTTGTGCCCGGCATCGGCCTGATAGGTCGCCAGCGCGTCCCAATCGGCGAAGTCGATGGTGAAGCCGTGCAGGAAGCCCCGCTCGATCTGCTCGGGGCTTTGGCTGCGGCCTGCGGCGAAACCGAGAACCCCCGGCAGCCGCGCCGACAGCGTCGGCAGGGCCGAGAATATCCCGGCGATGGCGGCTTCGGTGACGTCCGGCTTGAACTTGATAAGAACGATATGGCGGATCATGCGGCGGCTCCCTTGATCATATCTGCGGCTTTTTCGGCGATCATGATGGTGGCGGCGTTGGTATTGGATGAGACAACCTGCGGCATGACCGAGGCATCGACCACCCGCAGTCCCGCAATGCCGTTGAAGCGCAGCTGCGGGTCCACCACGGCCCCCGCATCCGCGCCCCTCCGGCAGGTGCCCGCCGGGTGGTGGTCGGTCTTGGCATGGCGGCAGGCATAGGCGAAATACTCCGCGTCCGTCCGCACCTCGGGCCCCGGCAGGCGTTCGGCCAGCACGAAGGGCTTCAGCGCGTCCTGCGCCATGATCTGACGCGCCAGTTTCAGGCCGCGGATCGACATCTCGCGGTCATAGGGGTCGGCCCAGTAGTTCGGGTCGATCAGAGGCGCGGCCAAGGGATCGGCGCTGGCAAGCCGCACCGTTCCCCGCGAGCGGGGACGCAGGAAGGCCGAATTCAGCGTCACCCCGCCTTGCGGCATGGCGGCCACCCCCGCCTCGATCCCCGAGCCGAGGCCCAGATGCAACTGGATATCCGCCGAGCGGGCGTTCGGGTCTGCGTACCAGAACCCCCCGCTTTCAAACAGGGAACTCGCCACCGGGCCCGTCCGCGTCAGCAGATATTGCAGCGCCGCCACCGCCGTCCACAGGGGTTTGGCGTAACGGTCATAGGTGTGCGGGCCCGTGCATTCCGCGATGACGAACAGGTCCAGATGGTCCTGTAAATTCGCCCCCACGCCAGGCTGATCCAGCACCACCGGCACGCCCACATCGCGCAGATGATCCGCAGGCCCGATGCCCGACAGCATCAACAGGCGCGGCGAGCCGATCGCGCCCGCCGACAGGATCACCTCGCGGTCCGCCCGGATCACGCCCTGGCCCGCCAGCTCCACTCCGACCGCGCGGCCGCCTTCGATCACGATCCGCAGCACCTGCGCCCCGGTCAGCACCGACAGGCCCGCCCGATGCTTCGCCGGCCCCAGATAGGCCTTCGATGCCGAAGACCGCCGCACGTTCCGCTGGGTCAGTTGGTAATAGCCCACCCCCTCTGGCGTCTCGCTGGTCAGGTCCTTGTTGGTGGGTATCCCCATCTGCCCGGCGGCGGCAAAATACGCCTCGCAGATCGGCAGCGGAGCGCTTGGCTGGCTGACGCCCAAAGGCCCGCCCTTGCCATGCCAGCGGTTGTCCCAGGTGTCATTGTCTTCCGCTTTCCGGAAATAGGGCAGCACATCCTCATAGCCCCAGCCGGTGCAGCCCGCCTGCCGCCATTCGTCGTAATCCAAGGGATGCCCGCGTGTGTAGATCTGCGCGTTGATGGTGGACCCGCCGCCCAGTACCTTGGCTTGGGTGAAGCGGATCTGCATGCCGTTCATGTGGCGCTGCGGCACGGTCTGCCAGCCCCAGGAGCCTATCCCCTTGGTCATCTTCGCAAATCCGGCCGGGATCGTATAGAACGGATGCCAATCGCGCGGCCCTGCCTCCAGCAGCAGGACGCGCATGTAAGGATCTTCCGACAGTCTTGCTGCCAGCACAGACCCAGCCGAGCCGCCGCCGATGATGATGTAGTCCCACGCCATTCCCGTCCCCCGTAGGATGGGTGATTCACCCATCCCTGTCCAAGTCATCCCGTCAAAGCCGCGGAATCGACAGCCCGCCATCGACCGGCACCACCGCGCCGGTGGCAAAATCCATTGCCCCCGTCGCCATCGGCACCACCACGCGCCCCACATCCTCGGGCGTGCCCCAGCGGCCCGCCGGCACCAGCCCCTCGGCGATCTTCGCGTCGTATTTGCCCTGAACCCCCGCCGTCATCGGCGTCGCTATGATGCCGGGGCGCAGTTCGAACACGCCCACCTGCCCCGCCAACCGCGCCGCAAACAGCTTTGCCATCATCGAGGCGCCAGCCTTCGAGATGCAGTATTCCCCCCGCTCCACCGAGACCATCTCTGCCGAAACCGAAGTCACGAAGATCATCGAGCGATACGGCCCGCCCGTCCGCGTCAGCATCCGCCGCGCCACTTCCTGCGCCAGAAAGAACGTCCCGCGCAGGTTCACCCCCAGGGTGAAGTCGAAATTCTCGGGCGTCAGGTCCAAGAGATCGCCCCGCACCCGCGCCGGAACCCCGGCGTTGCAGACGAGGCAGGAGATCGGCCCGCAGTCCGCCTCGACTTGAGTAACCAGCGCCCCCGCCCCGGCCACGTCCGCCAGATCGGCGGCAAAGAACGGCATCCCCTTTGGCGCAGCGGCCCCCGGCAAGGCCGCCAGCGCCACCTCGAACCCTGCCGACTTCAAGGCCAGCGCGATGCCAAGGCCGATGCCTTGGCTTCCGCCAGTGACGAGTGCAACGCCGCTCATCTTGCACCCGTAGGATGGGGGATTCCCCCATCTTGCGC
>JANLQT010000067.1:0-4423 GCA_031368035.1 Rhodobacterales bacterium
CGCCGCCCCGGGCACGGCACTGGTCGAGCCGCTGAAGGACCGCGACTTTACCGGCCTGCCGCCGACCGTGGCCATTGGCGCGGAATGCGACCCGCAATGCGACGAAGGGGCCAGATACGCGGAAGCGATCCGCGCCGCCGGAGGCCGCGCGCAGTACTTCCTGGTACCGGGGCTGGTTCACGGCTTTCTTCGCGCCCGCACCACCGTCCGCCGCGCAGCGGACAGTTTCACCCAAATCTGCCAGGCGATCAGCGCCCTGGCTGCAAAGGAGTGGCCCTATGAAAATTGATCGCCCCAACCTTACGCACTGGGATCAACGCGTTGACCTTGCCGCCGCCTTCCGCTGGACGGTGAAGCTGAACCTGCACGAGACGGTGGCCAACCACTTCTCGCTGGCGGTGAACCCCGAAGGCACCCGGTTCCTGATCAACCCGAACGGACGGCATTTCGCGCGGATCACCGCGTCCTCGCTGGTGGAGATTGACGCGAACGACCCCGAAACGATGAACCGTCCCGATGCGCCCGATGCCACCGCCTGGGGCCTGCATGGCGCTTTGCACCGGGCCTTGCCGCATGCGCGCTGCGCGATGCATGTCCATTCGGCGTTTGCGACGGTGCTGGCCAGCCTTGCCGACAGCCGGTTGCCTGCCATCGACCAGAATTCGGCGATGTTCTTTGGCCGGCAGGTGGTGGACGCGCAATATGGCGGCATGGCGTTCGGGGATGAGGCCGCGCGCTGCGTCTCGCAGCTGGCTGATCCCAAGGTGACGACCCTGATCATGGGCAACCACGGCGTACTGATTGTCGGGGCGACCGTGGCCGAGACATTCAATCGCCTGACCTATTTCGAGCGTGCGGCCGAGACTTATATCCGCGCGCTGCAAACCGGGCGTCCGCTGCGGGTTCTGCCGGATGACGTAGCCGAAAAGACCGCCCAGGAATGGGAGGCTTATCCGGCGTTTGCCGATTTCCATCTGCGCGAGATCAAAGCTTTGCTGGACGAAGAAGGCGCGAGTTATGCGTCGTAGGATGGGTGATTCACCCATCATGTTGATGCCGTGTCATGAAGGGTGAATCACCCATCCACCTAATTCCCGGCGCTTTCCATCTTCCGATGCGCCAGCACTCCCTCCAGCCACCCCAGCCGCATTTCCGGCACAGACGATAGCAGCAGATCGGTGTAGTCATCAAACGGCGGCGTCAGCACCTCGCCGCGTCCGCCATAGCGCACCACCGCGCCGCGATACATCACCGCGATCTTGTCGGCGATGGCTTTGACCGTGGCAAGATCGTGGGTGATGAACAGGTAAGCGACGTTCTCTTGCGCCTGCAACTCCAGCAGCAGCTTCAGGATGCCGTCGGCCACCAAAGGGTCCAGCGCGCTGGTCACCTCGTCGCAAATGATCAGCTTCGGCTTGGCCGCCAGCGCCCGGGCGATGCAGACGCGCTGCTTCTGCCCGCCTGACAGCTCCGCCGGATAGCGGCTGGCGAAACCCTTGCTCATCTCGATCTGGTCCAGCAGGTCCTGCACCTTGCGGTCCCGTTCCGCCCCGCGCAGGCCGAAGTAGAACTCCAAGGGCCGCCCGATGATCGTGCCCACGGTCTGGCGCGGGTTCATCGCAGTGTCGGCCATCTGGTAGATCATCTGCAACTCGCGCAGATCGTCCTTGCTGCGGCCTGACAGCGCGCCAGACAACTCGCGCCCGGCAAAGCGGATCTTGCCCTGCGCGGGCGGCAGCAGCCCGGTGATCACCCGCGCCAGCGTGGATTTGCCCGACCCGCTTTCGCCGACGATGGCCAAGGTCTGCCCCGCCGCCACATCGACCGTCACGTCCTTCAGCACATCCAGCGCCGTGCCGCGATAGCGCGCCGTCACATGATCGACCGACAACACCGGCGCCGAACCCGCCGGCTTTTCGGCGTGGTCAATCTCGCGGACCGAAACCAGCGCCTGAGTATAGACCTGCGCCGGGCGGTTGATGATCTGATCGGTGGGCCCGTATTCCACCGTCTCGCCGTGGCGCAGCACCATGATGTCATCGGCCACCTGCGCCACCACGGCAAGGTCGTGGGTGATGTAGATCGCCGCCACGCCGGTGTCGTGGATCGCCTCCTTGATCGCGGCCAGCACCTCGATCTGGGTGGTCACGTCCAGCGCGGTGGTCGGCTCGTCAAAGACCACAAGGTCGGGCTTGGGGCAAAGCGCCATCGCCGTCATCGCGCGCTGCAACTGCCCGCCTGACACCTGATGCGGATAGCGCGCCCCGAAGGTTTCCGGGTTCGGCAGGCCCAGTTTGCGGAACAGCATGACCGCCCGCGCCTCGGCCTCGGCCCGCGTCATCACCCGGTGCAAAAGGCTGGTCTCGATCACCTGATCCATCAGCCGCCGCGCCGGGTTGAAGGCCGCCGCCGCCGACTGGGCGACGTAAGTGACCTCGTGCCCGCGCAAGCCGCGCAGCACCCCGGCCGACGCCGCGCGAATGTCCTTGCCGTTCAGCCAGACCTCGCCGCCCGTCAGCCGCACCCCGCCGCGCCCATAGGCCATCGCCGACAGCCCTACGGTGGACTTGCCCGCGCCGGATTCACCGATCAGCCCCAGCACCCGGCCTTTTTCCAGACTGACCGAGACGTCATCCACCAGCACCACGGTTTTCGGCGGCTCACCGGGGGGATAGGCCGTCGCCTCGATCCGCAGGTTCCTGATCTCCAGCAGCATCAGCCGCGCCCCCCTTTGAGGCTGGTGGTGCGGCTTAGCACCCAATCCGCCACCAGGTTGACCCCGATGGCCAGAACCGCAATCGCAATTGCCGGGGCCAGCGCGGCGGGGATGCCGTACACCAGACCCGAGGAGTTTTCCTTCACCAGCCCGCCCCAATCGGCCATCGGCGGCTGCACGCCCAAGCCAAGGAACGACAGGGTCGAGATGAACAGCACCGCAAAGATGAACCTCAGCCCCAGTTCCGCGACCAAGGGCGACAGGGCGTTGGGCAGGATTTCGCGGAAGATGATCCACCAGCGCCCCTCGCCCCGCAGGCGGGCGGCTTCGACATAATCCATCACCGTGATGTCCACCGCCACCGCGCGCGACAGCCGGAACACCCGCGTCGAATCAAGGAACCCCATCACCAGCACCAGCGTCAGCATGTTGACCTCGACCGCCGTCAGGATCACCAGTGCCAGGATCAGTGTCGGCACCGCCATCAGCAGATCGACCAGCCGCGACAGCAACTGATCCAGCCAGCCGCCAGCCGTCGCCGCCAGAAACCCCAGCACCGACCCCATGGTGAAGCTCAGCAGCGTTGCTGCCGTCGCGATGAAGATGGTGACCTGCGTGCCATAGATCATCCGGCTCAGCAGATCGCGCCCGATGTTGTCCGTGCCAAGCCAGTGCTGCGCCGAGATCGGGTCCCAGACCCCGCCGGCGGCTTCCTCCATCGGGAAGGGGGAAATCCACTGTGCGGTCAGGGCGACAAGGAAGAAAAGCCCCGTCACGAACAGGCCGATCAGGGCTGAAATCGGGATCCCTCTCATTTCCGGTGCCTCAGCCTTGGGTTGGTCAGGATCGAGATCACATCGGCCAGAATGTTCAGCCCGATATAGACCGCTGCAAAGATCATGCCGCAGGCCTGCACCACCGGCAGATCGCGCTTGGCGACATGGTCCACCAGATATTGGCCCATGCCGGGATAGACGAACACCACTTCGACCACGACCACCCCCACCACCAGATAGGCCAGGTTCAGCATCACCACGTTGACGACCGGGGAAATCGCGTTGGGAAAGGCATGGCGCCAGACCACGGCCAAGGGGCCAAGCCCTTTCAACTCCGCCGTTTCAATATAGGCCGATTGCATCACGTTCAGGATCGCGGCGCGGGTCATCCGCATCATGTGGGCCAGGACCACCATCACCAGCACGATCACCGGCAGGGCGATGGTGTGCAGCCGCTCCCAGAAGCTCATCCCCGGAAACACCATCGCCATCGACGGGAACAACTGCCACTTCACCGCGACGAAATACATCACAAGGTAGCCCGCCACGAATTCCGGCAGGGAAATCGTCGCCAGCGTGACGCCGGAAATCAGCTTGTCCGGCCAGCGCCCGGCATAGCGCGCCGCCAACAGCCCCAGCAGAATCGCCAGCGGCACCGCGACGACGGCGGCCCAGAACGCCAGAAAGATCGTGTTGCCCAGCCGCTGGCCAATGGCTGCGGCAATATCCTCGCCGTTGGTCAAGGACGTGCCCAGATCGCCGGTCAACAGCCCGCCCAGCCAATGCAGATAGCGGGTGACCATCGGCTGATCGAGCCCCATTTCGGCCCGCAGATTCGCCAGCGATTCCGGCGTGGCCGACTGGCCCAGCATCGCTTGCGCCGCATCTCCCGGCAGCAGCGCGATGCCGAAAAAGATCAGCAGCGACACCG
>JANLQT010000078.1:0-5520 GCA_031368035.1 Rhodobacterales bacterium
GTGTGAAGCGGCCGAGAACGGCAAGTCGGTCACGGCGCTGGTGGAGTTGAAGGCGCGGTTCGACGAGGCGGCGAATATCCTGCAATCCCGGCGACTTGAACGCGCTGGGGCGCATGTGGTCTATGGCTTCACCCAGATGAAAACCCATGCCAAGATTTCCACCGTGGTGCGGCGCGAGGGCGACAACCTGGTCACCTATACCCATTACGGCACCGGCAATTACCACCCGATCACCGCCCGGATTTACACCGATCTGTCATTCTTCACCTGCGATCCCGCGCTGGGACGCGATGCGACCAAGGTGTTCAATTACCTCTCGGGCTATGTGCAGCCCGAGGGGCTGGAAAACCTTGCCATCGCGCCAATCAACCTGAAATCGCGCCTGCTGTCACTGATCGGGGCCGAGGCGGACCATGCCCGCGCCGGCCGTCCGGCGGCAATCTGGATCAAGCTGAACTCGCTGTTCGACCCCGATGTGATCGACGCGCTTTATGCGGCCTCGGGCGCGGGGGTCAAGATCGATCTGGTGATCCGCGGCATCTGTGGCCTGCGTCCCGGGGTCACGGGGCTTTCGGAAAATGTCCGGGTAAAGTCGGTGGTGGGGCGGTTTCTGGAGCACAGCCGCATCGTGTGTTTCGGCGCGGGCCATGGGCTGCCGTCGAAGGACGCGCAGGTGTTCATCTCGTCCGCCGACTGGATGGGGCGCAACCTGTTGCGGCGGGTCGAGACTTTGGTGCAAATTCACAATCCCACCGTGAAGGCGCAGATTGTCGGACAGATCATGGCGGCCAACCTTGCGGATGAAGCGCAAAGCTGGGTTCTGGATGCCAAGGGCACCTATCGGCGCGATCTGGCGCCGGGCAAGGGGCAGTTGTTCTCGTGTCATCGGTTCTTCATGGAAAACCCGTCCTTGTCCGGACGCGGCTCTGCCGGGGGCAAAGACGCGCCCCGTTTGGCTTGACAGGGGTCTTGCCTGACCCGCCGCCCCGGACCAGCAACAGGAGATGCCGATGTCTGCCGATCTGATCAAGGACCATCACGACGACGACTGGGCGCCGTTCGGCAAAGGCTTGTTCGATGACCCTTCGGTCCGCGCGCTCAGCCGGGTGGGGGTGGTCGATGTCGGGTCGAACTCGGTCCGGATGGTGGTGTTTGACGGCGCCGCCCGCAGCCCGGCCTATTTCTACAACGAAAAGATCATGTGCGGCTTGGGCAAGGGTCTGGCCGAAACCAACCGGCTGAACCCTGAAGGACGCGTGCGCGCGTTGAAGGCGCTGAAGCGGTTTGCCGTGCTGGCCAAGGGCATGGGGATTGAAACCCTGACTGTGGTCGCCACCGCTGCCACGCGGGAAGCCGATGACGGACCGGAATTTCAAGAGATGGTCCTGCGCGAGACCGGCCTGAGGTTGTGGGTGGTCGACGGCGACGAAGAGGCTCGGCTATCGGCGCAAGGCGTGTTGCTCGGCTGGCCCGATGCACGCGGCGTCGTTTGCGACATCGGCGGCAACTCGATGGAACTGGCGCGGATCGGCGGCGGCAAGGTCGGCAAGCGCATGACCTCTCCGCTGGGGCCGTTTCGGCTGCAACAGGTGCCGGGCGGCGTCAAGGAACGCGGCGCGCATATCGACAGCGTTCTCAAAGGTTTGCAGAAAGAACTTAAGAGCGAAGGTGAACGGCTGTATCTGGTCGGCGGGTCGTGGCGGGTGATCGCCAGGCTGGATATGGAGCGGCGGAATTACCCGCTGACCGTGCTGCACGAATACCGGATGCAGCCTCAGGGCCTGCTGGACACCATCACCTGGATCCTCGGGTCCGACCTTGCCGTGCTGCGCGCGCGCACCGGCACCTCGGCCGAGCGGATGGAACTGGTGCCGCTGGCCTGCGAGGTGCTGCGCGGCCTGATCACCACCCTGAAACCGTCGGAAATCGACACCTCGGCTTACGGCATCCGCGAGGGGCTGCTGTTCGAACAGATGCCCGACAAACTGCGCCGCCGCGATCCGCTGATCGAGGCGGCCCGCGCGATGGAGATGTCGCAGTCCCGGATTCCGGGCACGGGAAAGCTGCTGTATGACTTCCTGCTGCCGCTGTTCAGCGAGGCCACCAAAGACCGGCTGCGGCTGATCAAGGCCGCCTGCATGCTGCATGACACGACCTGGCGAGCCCACCCCGACTATCGCGCCGAGGCGTGTTTTGACAACGCCACGCGGGCAAACCTTGGCGGGCTGGATCATCCGGGCCGGGTGTTTCTGGGCCTGTCGCTGCTGCACCGCTACAAGAACTCGCGCGCCGGATCGCGGCTGGAGCCTTTGTTCCGGCTGCTGAGCGACGAAGAAATCCAGTCGGCCGAAGTCCTTGGCAAGGCGATGCGCTTTGGCGCGATGTTCGCGGCGGGTGATCCGGGCAAGGCGGGCAAGCTGTCCTGGGCCCCCAAGCAGCGGCTGCTGGGCCTGACGCTGACGCCGCTGGGGCGCGATCTGTTCGGCGAGGTGGCGCAGGCGCGTTTCGCCTCGTTGGCGCTAAGCCTGCGGGCCGAGGCGCAGGTGCTGGACGGCCATTGATGCTGGTGTTCGACCATATGGCAGTCTCGGCCCTGACGCTTGACGCGGGCGTTCAGACGGTCGAGGCGGCCCTTGGCGTGGCGCTGCAAGGCGCCGGCGCGCATCCGCATATGGCGACGCACAACCGCCTGTTGGGGCTGGGGGACATCTATCTGGAAGTGATCGCCTCTGACCCGGCGCAGCCCAGACCGCCCTGGCCGCGCTGGTTTGATCTGGACCATTTCACCGGCCCACCGCGCTTGACCAACTGGATCGCGGCTTGCGAGGATCTGGCGGCAGAACTGGCGGCGTCTCCTCCCGGAACCGGCACGCCGGTGGCTCTGTCACGCGGGCCCTACAGCTGGCAGATGGCGGTTCCGTCGGATGGCATCCTGCCGTGGGGCGGCGCCTTCCCCGCGCTGATCCAGTGGGAAGGCACCGCGCATCCCGCCGCTGCGCTGGAAGATCGCGGCGTACGCCTGACCCGGCTTGAGGTCGGACATCCCGAGGCGGACACCCTGCGCGCCGCACTGGCGGGGCGGATGAACGACGCGCGGGTGGTGATCGTGCCGGCCCGGACCAAGGCGATGCAAGCGACATTCCAGACCTCACACGGGGTGCGGGTCCTGTGATCCGCCATGCTCAAGCCCTTGATGCACAGGCCATAACCGCGATCTGGAATCCCTATATCCGCGAGACCACCGTCACCTTCACCACCGAGGAAAAGACCACCCAAGGCGTCGCGCAGATGATCGCGGACCGGCTGGCGGCCGGCTGGGCGTTTCTAGTGGCCGAGGCGCCGGGCGTCGTTGGGTTTGCGACCTACGGCCCATTCCGCGCGGGTCCGGGCTATGCCCGCAGCTTTGAACATACCGTACTTCTGGATCCTGCGGCGCGCGGCAAGGGACTGGGCCGCGCGCTGATGGCCGGGCTGCTGGCCCATGCCTCTGCTGCGGGCGCGCATGTGATGATTGGCGGAATAAGCAGCGAAAACCCGGAAGCTGCCGCTTTTCATGCCGCTTTGGGCTTTGCCGAAACCGCCTGCCTGCCCGAGGTTGGGTATAAATTCGGCCGCTATCTTGACCTTCGCATCTTTCAGAAAATCCTCCCCTGACAGCGCGCTGCGCTGCGGCTAGACTGGCCCCATGTCGCTTTGGACCCGCATCACCGCTGCCATCGCCGCCCTGTCGCAGGGCGAGGGGTTGGCGGCTGTGTTCGACCATTTGCACCCGACGCTCGCCCCGGAAAAATCGGTCGCATTCACCATCGCCGTGATCGCACTGGGGGCCAAGATGGCCAAGGCCGACGGACAGGTGACCCGCAATGAAGTGGCGGCGTTCCGCCGGGTGTTCACCATCCCGAAGAAGGACGAGGCGGCGGCGGCCCGGGTATTCAACCTCGCCCGGCAGGACTTGGCCGGGTTTGACGCTTATGCCTATAAAATCAAGGCGATGTTCGGCGAGACGGACCGCGAGGTGCTGATCGACCTGATGGACGGGCTGTTCCATATCGCCACGGCGGACGGCGAATTTCACCCCGCCGAAGACGCATTCCTGTTCGAGGTGGCGCAGATTTTCGGGCTGCAGGGCGGCTGTTATCGCTCGCTGCGGGCCAAGCATGTGGACGGCAAGCCCGACCCGTTCGACGTCTTGGGGCTGGACGCTTCCGCCAGTCTGGAGGACGCAAGAAGCGCCTGGCGGCGGGCGGTCAAGGAGAGCCACCCCGACATCGCCATCGCCCGGGGCCTGCCGCCCGAGGCGATCCGGCTGGCCGAAGACCGCCTACGCGCTGTCAACGCCGCCTGGGAAGATATAGCGGCCCGGCGGGCGGCCTGACCCCAGATGTTGCGACTTGCCTCCTGGAATGTCGAATGGTTCAACGCGCTCTTTGACGATCAGGGGCGGATGCTGGACGATGGCGAATTGTCGGCGCGCTACAAGACCAGCCGCGCCGACCAATTGGCCGCGATTGCGGTGGTGATGACCGCGCTGGACGCCGACGGGATCATGGTGATCGAGGCGCCGGACACCAATGGCAAACGCTCGACCGTGACGGCGCTGGAGGGGTTTGCCGCGCGCTTTGAGCTGCGCTGTCGCAAGGCGCTGATCGGGTTTTCCTCCGACACGGAACAAGAGATCGCCTTCCTTTATGATCCGGACCGGATGGCGGTGCAGCATGCCCCCGGGGGGGCGCCTTCGACCACACGGGGGGCGGCGGGGGCGCCGCGGTTTGACACCGTTCTGCGCGCCGATCTGGATGGTGACGGGGTGGACGATCCAGTGAGATTTTCCAAGCCTCCATTGGAGTTACGCGTCGAAGTTGATGCGCGTATCCTGCGACTGATCGGGGTGCATGCCAAATCCAAGGGGCCGCATAGGCAAGTCAGCCTGGCCGAATTTCGCCGCATCTCGATCCAGAACCGGCGCAAGCAACTGGCCGAATGTCTGTGGCTGCGGGCGCGGGTGGACGAGCATTTGACGGTGGGCGACAGTCTGGTGGTGATGGGCGATTTCAACGATGGTCCGGGGCTTGACGAATACGAAAAACTGTTCGGGCACAGCGGGATAGAGGTGGTTCTGGGGCTGGAACAACCCGTGGGACGCAGGCTTTATGACCCGCATGCCGACATGGCGCTGTCGCAGAAACTTGGGCTGTCGCCGACCTCGGCCCGGTTCTGGCTGGCGCCGATGAAGCACTATTTCGAGGCGATGCTGGACTTCATCATGGTCTCGCCCGATCTGGCGAAGACCCATCCGAGCTGGCGGATCTGGCATCCTTTGAACGATCCCGGCGCGGCGAAAGTGCCGGAACTCAGCGAGGCGCTGCTGACGGCGTCGGACCATTTTCCAGTGACGATCGACCTTGACGAGACCAAGCTGGCGCCAGTCCCCGCAACCCCTTGAGTTCGCTGCGTTTACGAACGATCCGCCGGAAAAGGCGGCGTCGGATACGCGTCGGACAAACGTCGGTTTTGCGTCGG
>JANLQT010000092.1:0-8600 GCA_031368035.1 Rhodobacterales bacterium
TGGCGTCATTCTGGTTTTCGAAATCGACCCAGCCGACGACGCCTTTGATGAAGTAGGTGCCGTCCGCGAGGCCGAGCATGTATTCGGTTTCATTCACCGTGGCGGCGGCTTGCACGATCACCGTGGCCTCCACGCCGTTGGCCTTCAGGATTGGCGCTAGGTCGGAGGGGGCATAGATCCGGTCGAGGATCGGATGGCCCTTGGGCATCCAGTCGTGATCACCGCGGCCGGGGGTCCACAGGTGCTGGTGGCTGTCGATGATCATGTCTCAGGCTCCGGTGGGGGCGTCTTGGCGCATCAGGCCCTGGGCTTTCAGATCGGCCCAAAGCGCGGGGGGGATGGTGGCGGCGGCGGCGCGGGCGTTCGCCTCGACCTCGGCCGGGGTCTGGGCGCCGGGGATGACGGAGAGGACGGCGGGGTGGCGCAGCGGGAACTGGAAGGCCGCATCCACGAGGCGGGTGTTGTGGGCGGCGCAGACCGCTTCGATCCGCGCGACGCGGTCGAGGATGGGTTGGGGCGCAAGGTCGTAGTCGTAGAAGGCGCCGGGTTTGGCGCCGGTGGCGAGGATGCCGGAATTGTAGGGGCCGCCGATGACGATGCCGATGCCGCGCTGAAGGCAAAGGGGAAGGAAATCGGTGAGCGCGTCTTGTTCCAGCAGGGTATAGCGGCCGGCGAGCAGGAAAATGTCGAAATCACCGCGCGTCGCCAGCCACTGGCATTGCTGCCATTCATTGATGCCGCCGCCGATGGCGCGGGTGACGCCCTGATCGCGCAGGGCGAGCAGCGCCTTGTAGCCGCCGGCCATGAAGCCTTCGCGGTAGGGGTCGAGGGTGGCAAGCGTCTTGTGGGTGAACAGGTCGAGGTCATGGACATACAGCACGTCGAACCGGTCAAGGCCGGTGCGTTCTAGCGAAAACTCGACCGAACGCATCACGCCGTCATAGGAATAATCGTAGATCTCGGCCCGGTTCGGCACGTCGAACCATTTGCCGGTGCCGGTGTGGGGTTCTTCGGCCCGGGTGGGGCGCAGAAGGCGGCCGACCTTGGTGGAGACGGTGAAGCCAGCACGGCCTTGCAGCGCGCGGTTCAGGCGGGTTTCGGATTGGCCGAGGCCATACAGCGGCGCGGTGTCGAAATAGCGCACCCCAAGGTCCCAGGCGCGGGTCATGGTGGCATGCGCTTCGTCCTGCGGGACGGGGCGGTAAAGGCCGCCGAGGGGCGCGGTGCCGAAGCCAAGTTCGGTGAAGGTCAGGGCGGTGCGGGCATGGGTGCGGGTTTTCATCGTCATTCTCTTGTGGGGCTTTGCCGGGGCATGATTCCCTTGATCTTGTTGTAAACTGGCATGCTAGTATGGCTTCGTCAAAGCGGGAGGCGGAGTTTGGGGAACTTTCAACGGGTGTTCAGTGCGGCCAAGCCGGTGATCGCGATGGTGCATCTGGGGGCGCTGCCCGGCAGCCCCTTGCATGACGCCGAGGCGGGGATCGAGGGGATCGTGGCCGGGGCGCGGGCGGATTTGCGCGCGCTGCAGGCGGCGGGGTTTGATGCCGTGATGTTCGGCAATGAGAATGACCGGCCCTATGAGTTCAAGGTGGATATGGCTTCGACCGCGACGATGGCCATGGTGATCGGGCGTTTGCGGGGCGAGATCACGGTGCCGTTCGGGGTGAATGTGCTGTGGGACCCTATGTCCACTATGGCTTTGGCGGCGGCGACGGGTGCGGCTTTTGTCCGCGAGATTTTCACCGGGACTTACGCCAGCGACATGGGGATGTGGGTGCCGGATGCCGGGGCGGCGATGCGGTATCGGGACCGGCTGGGGCGGCGCGATCTGGCGATGCTGTATAACGTGTCGGCGGAGTTCGCGGATTCGCTGGACCGGCGGAGTTTGGCGGACCGGGCGCGCTCGGCGGTGTTCTCGTCCATTCCGGATGCGGTGCTGGTGTCGGGCGCGATCACCGGCGAGGCGGCGGAGATGCGCGATCTGGAGGCGGTGAAAAGGGTGCTGCCGAAGGTGCCGGTGCTGGCGAATACCGGGGTGAAGCATGACACGGTGGCCGAAGTGCTGCGGGTGGCCGATGGGTGCATTGTCGGAAGCGCGCTGAAGGTGGGGGGGGATACCTGGAAAGCCGTCGATCCGGAACGGGCGAAGGATTTCATGGACCGGGTTCGGGCGGTGCGGCGATGAAAGCGGCTTTGCGGAGGGATTTGGCGGCGCTGATGATGATTCCCGGGCTGTCGGGGCATGAGGAGCGGGTTGCGGCTTGGCTGCGGGAGCGGTTGGGGGCGGCGGGGATTGGCTCGCGCACGGACCGGCTGGGGAATTTGATTGCGACGGTGGCGGGGGATGCGGCGCGGCCCTCGGTGATGATCTTCGCGCATATGGACAGCCTTGGGTTCTTCGTACGGAAGGTCGAGGCGGATGGGTTGATCCGGGTGGAGCGGATGGGGGGCGTGTCTGAACGCGCGATGGCGGCGCAGGCGGTGACTTTGTGCGGCGCGTTGGGGGATGTGCCGGGGATCATCATGACCAAGGCGCATCACGCGACGGGGCCGGAAGAGAAGTACAAGGTGCTGACGGCGCCGGAGATTCGCATCGACACGGGGCACGGGTCCAAGGCGGCGGTGGAGGCGGCGGGGGTGCGGATCGGCACGCCGGTGGTTTATGCGGGGCGGGTGGTGGAGTTGGCGGGGGACCGGGTCGCGGGCACCTCGGTTGATGACCGGGCCGGGTGTGCGGTGCTGCTGGCTTTGGCGGAAGGGCGAAGGGGGAAGGCGGGGCCCACTGTGCATTACGTCTGGTCGGTGCAGGAGGAGTTCAATCTGCGCGGGGCGGTGGTGGCGGCGCAGGGGGTGCGCCCGGATATCGCGGTGCAGATCGACCTGATGCTGGCCTGCGATACGCCCGATATGGCGGACCGGGGCGAGATAGCTTTGGGCGGCGGGCCGGGTATCAGCCTGTATTCGTTTCACGGGCGCGGGACGTTGAACGGGGTGATCCCGCATCCGGCGCTGGTGGCGTTAATGGACGTGGCGGCGGAGGCGAAGGGGCTGGCGTTGCAACGGAGCGCTCAGGTTGGGGTGCTGACGGATCTGTCTTATGTGCAGTTGCTGGGGGAAGGGGTCGCCTCGATTGATGTGGGGTTCCCGATGCGGCATTCGCACTCGGCGCTGGAATGTTGCGATCTGGGCGATCTGGAGGGGCTGGTGCGGCTGCTGGATGGGGCCTTGGACTTGGTGCCGGCGGGCATGATGCTGGAGCGCGGCTGATGTATCTGGGCGTTGATATCGGGACGTTTGAATCCAAGGGCGTGCTGGTGGACGCCGCGGGCCGGATCGTGGCGCAAGCGAGCCGCCCGCACAAGATGCTGGTGCCGCAGGCCGGTTGGGCAGAGCACCGCGCGGAAGAGGATTGGTGGGGCGATTTCGTCTTCATCACCAAGGCTTTGCTGGCGCATCCTCATGTGGACCCCAAGGCGATCCGGGCGGTGGCGTGTTCCGCCATCGGGCCGTGTCTGCTGCCGGTGGATACAGGTGGCCGCCCCCTGACCAACGGCATTCTTTACGGTGTGGACACAAGGGCTTCCCAGGAAATCGATGATCTTAATGCGCAAATTAGCGCGGAGGTGATCCTGGCGCGCTGCGGCAACCAGCTGACCTCGCAATCGGTCGGACCGAAGATGCTGTGGCTGGCGCGGAACCTTCCGGAGGTCTGGGCGCGCACCGCCAAGCTGATCACCTCCAGCACCTTTCTGACCTATCGCCTGACCGGGCGGCATGTGATCGACCATTATACGGCGGCCAATTTCTCACCCCTGTACGATATGGCCAAACAGAACTGGTGCTTTGACCTTGCGCCTTTGTGCCGGCCGGACCAGCTTGCGGATCTGATCTGGACCACCGAGATCGCGGGCGGCGTCACGGCAAGGGCGGCGGCGGAAACCGGGCTGGCGGAAGGCACGCCGGTTACCTGCGGCACGATCGACGCCGGGGCCGAGGCGATTTCGGTGGGCGTCACGGAACCGGGCGAGATGATGATGATGTATGGCTCGACCATTTTCATCATCCAGATCGCCCGAAAGGCGCTGAACGATTCGCGGCTGTGGCATGCGCCCTGGCTGTTTCCGGGGCAAAGCGCGGCGATGGCGGGGCTGGCGACATCCGGCACGCTGACCCATTGGCTGCGCGATGTGCTGGGGCGGGAACTGCCCGCAGAAACGGCGTTCGCCACGCTGACGGCGGAAGCCATGACCTCGCCCAAAGGGGCCAAGGGGCTGATCTGCCTGCCGTATTTCTCGGGTGAGCGCACGCCGATCCATGACGCGCAAGCCAAGGGCGCGTTCTTCGGGCTGAACCTGACGCATGGGCGCGGCGATCTGTACCGCGCGGCGCTGGAGGGGATCGCGGCGGCGACGCGCCACATCACCGACACCTATGCCGAGGCCGAATCGGCCCCGACACGGGTGCTCGCGGTGGGGGGCGGCACGAAAAATGCGCCCTGGATGCAGGCGATGTCGGATTTTACCGGCCTGCCGCAAGAGGTCTGCCGGGTGACGACGGGCGCCGCTTACGGCGATGCCTGGCTTGCGGCGAAGGCGCTTGGCGAGGCGCCGGATATCAAGACCTGGAACCCGGTGGAGCGGGTGATCCGGCCGGAACCGGTCCCCGCCTACGACCGGCAATATCCTCTGTTCCGCGCGCTGTACGAGGCGACCAAGGACATCGCCCATGCGCTATGACCTGCTGACACCGCATCACCTGCGCGCGGCCATCGCGGCGCATACTCCGTTGGTGCTGGCGCTGGGGGTGCAGGAATACCACGGCGAGCATCTGCCCTTGGGTGTGGACCTTCTGGCGGTGACGCGGTGTCTTGACCGGCTGGAGGCCGAGGCGCCGGAGAAACTGATCCTGATGCCGCCCTTCGCCTATGGCGCCGCCAGCCATGCCGTCGAGGGGCCGGAGTTCTTCTCGTTGCAGGTCGATGCCGCCGCGATCCTGCCGTTCGCGCAGGGCCTGTTCGCGGCGCTGTTGAAGGCGGGGTTTCGCAACATCCACGGGGTGATCCACCACCAGACCGAGAATTTCACCCAAGGCATGCCGACGGATCTGGCGTTCAAGCTGGCCGCAAGGCAGGCGGTGTTCGCGCATCTGGAAGCGACGCGGGGGACGGGCTTCTGGGGGCGGGCCGAGATGGCGGATTATTACGAGGGCCATGCCAAGGGCGAGAACCCGTTCAACTGGATTTCCATCCACCCGTTGATGCCGCCGGAAGTGGCGCAGCATTTCCCCTTCGATCATGCGGGCGAAGGCGAAACCGCGTTGATGCTGGCGCTGGCCCCGGAAACGGTGGAGCATGACCGCATGGCGGACAACCACGGCTGGTACACCGCCACCGCGCCCAAGGCGACCAAGGCGCAGGGCGAGGCGGGAGTCGCGGTCATCCTGGACCACCTTCGCCGCTTGCTCAGCCTTTAGCCTCATCACTGTGGCCCAAATACCTCCACGGGGGTCCGGGGGTGTGAAACCCCCGGCTTTACAGTGGGCGCAGGTCGATCACGCCCTTCTTCAGGATGAAGCAGCCATAGGGCCCGCTGTCGGCGGTACGGAGGATGGCGAAGGCGCGTTTGGCGGCGGCATAGAAGTCAAAGCGCTCCAGCGGCTGCAGAATGACCCTGCGCCCGTCCATGCGGCTACAGACGGCGGCCATTTCGGTGAACAGCGGCAGGATCTTGGCGGGATCGCCTACCACTTGCATGCGGCTGACCGGGGCGGGCACGAAGGTGTCCAGCGGCATCAGACTGAGGATCGCCTCGGCGGCGGCGGGCAGGTTGCAGCCGGACATGTCGATCAGTTTGCCCCAGGTCGTCTCTTTGGCGATGGTGGCGGCGGGGTGGTTCACGTCGCAGATCACCAGATCATCGCCGTGCCCCATCAGCATCAGGACATGCACGATCTCGGCCGACAGGCGTTGGTCGATGCCTTTCAGCATGTCCCGCTTCCCCCCGCCCAACGAATTTTCTCCGAAAATTCAGGGCTTCGCCGACAGGCCTGATTTTTCGGAGAAAAATCGTTGGCACAAGTCATTTCACCGCTCCGGCGGCCATGCCCTTGATGATGTAGCGCTCGAGCAGCACGCCGATCACCACCAGCGGCAGGATGGCAGCGAAGGACAGCGCGGCCATCGACCACCAGGACACGCCCTGGCTGCCGGTCTGGCTGGCCACCATCACCGGCAGGGTGTTGGCATGGGTGGACGTCAGCAGGGCGGCGAAGAAATATTCGTTCCAGGTCAGGACCAGCGACAGGATCAGCGCCGCGACCATGCCGGGCAAGGCGATCGGCAGGATGATGGTCAGGAAGGCGCCCCAGATCGACAGGCCATCGACCATGGCGGCCTCTTCCAACTCGGTCGGGATGCCTTCGAACTGGTCGCGCATGATCCAGATCACGATGGGCAGCACCGACAGCGTATAGACCGCGATCAGGCCGATGTGGGTGTCCAGCAGGTCAAGCTGTTTGTAAAGCACCAGGAACGGCAGGGCGAGCACCACCGGCGGCAGGATCAGCTGCGACAGGAAGAAGAACGAGATGTCGCTGTTCTTCATCCACAGGAACTTGAAGCTGAAGCGCGACAGGCCATAGGCGGCGAGGCTTCCGAGCGCCACGGCCAGCAGCGAGGCGCTGACCGAGATGATGGTGGAATTGTAGAACCGGCGCAGGAATTCCTGCCGGACGGTGGATTGGGTGAACAGCGTGTCGGGCGACAGGCCCAGCGATTTCCAGCCCAGCCATTTGGGCGTGAAATCGACCCAGGGCAGGATCGCGCCTTTCATCACGTCGGGCGCCATCTTGAAGCTGGTCGAGATCGTCCAGTAGATCGGGAACAGGCAGATGAAGGCCCAGATTGCCAGCGCGCCATACAGCAGCACCCGGCTGGTCCACCATTGCGCCTGAAAGCTCCGGTCGCTGGCGCTGTCCTTGAAGATCGGTGCGGGGGCCTTGAAGATGGGGGTGCTGGTCATGTCAAACCCTTTGCCGTAGCAGGCGCTCGGCCAGTTTCATCAGCACGGTCATCAGAATGATGATGATGACCAGATAGACCATGGCTAGCAGCGTGCCGTAGCCGACGTTGGACCGGTCGCGGTATTCGCGGAAGATGAAGGAGGTGACCGAGTCCGTCGCCCCGCCCGGCCCGCCAGAGGTCACGCTGATGATGATGTCGGCCAGTTTCAGCTTGAAGATCAGGCGGATCAGCACGGCGGTGACGGACACCGGCAGCATCAGGGGGAAAGTCACCTCCCAGAATGCGCGCCAGCCGGTGGCGCCGTCGACGCGGGCGGCCTCTTGCAGTTCCTTGGGGATGCCTTGGAGCCCGGCGAGGATCATGATCATCATGAAGGGGATGAAGGTCCAGGCGTCCATCAGCATGATGGTGATCTTGGCGGTCAGCGGGTCGGAAAAGAACGACGGGCTTTGCCAGCCCAGGGTCTTGGCCAGCCGGATCACCGGGCCGGCGGGCTGGATCACCAGCATCGACTTGCCGATCATCCAGGACACCGCCACCGGCGACAGCATCAGCGGCAAAAGGAAGGCCACGCGGAAGAATTTCCGGGCGCGGATCTGGGCGTTCAGCATCAGCGCAAGGCCGAAGGCCACGGCATATTCCGGCAGGATCGCCAGGCAATACCAGACCATGTTGGTCAGCGCGTTCCAGTAGAATGGGTCGTGCCACATCTGCACGATGTTATCGACGCCGTTGAACTTGCGCCCGTCCGGCGCGGCGAGGTTCCAGTCCGACAGCGCGATCAGCACGCCGAACAGCAGCGGGAACACCGTCAGCGAGATCACGAACAGCGCGGCGGGCAGCACGAACAGGATGCGCTTGCCCTGTTCGCCTTTCAGCAGCACCTGCGCCCAGCACAGGCAGATCGAGAACAGCAGATAGGCGTAAAGTGTCGGGCGCCAGTTTTCAAAGCCAAAGCCGGTCGCGCCACCCCAAGTTTGCGCCATCTGCGAGGCGGCCACCAAGGCGAGTATCGCCAGAGAGCCCCACATCAGGACCCGTCCGGCCAGTTTGCGGCCCGGGCCGATGTTGTCGGTGGTCACGACGTGAAGAAGATCGCCTGTGCTCATCTTGAACTCATCTCCTCCAAGCCGGGGGGCTTGTCATGCTAACATGTTAGCGGGGCGCCTTGGGGCTGGGAAGGGAAAAAGCGGGAGAGGTCTGCTGGCAATGGCGTCGGGGTGGGGTGTCGGGGCGGGACGAAAGGGAAGGGGCGCCGCAAGCGGCGCCCCTTTGGGTCTGGCACAGGGCACGGGCCCGGCGGCCAGTCCGATGGCTTACATGCCCAAGCTGGACGTGTAGAGCTTGATCTGGCCCTCGCGTCCGATCTGGTCGGTGATCTTCTCCCAGGCCGCAGCAATGGCATCGGCGGTTTCCTGCGCCGATTTGTATTGCCCGGCATAGCCCTTGGCCAGTTCGTCCTCGGCGACCGAGTAATACTGGAAGATGCCGGGGATACGCGGTTCGATCGCGGCGTTGGGGTGGTTGTAGCTGTCGGCGTTGGAGCCGAGGTAATCGGCCACAAAGTCCTTGTCGTAGC
>JANLQT010000101.1:0-10284 GCA_031368035.1 Rhodobacterales bacterium
GCAACCTCGGGCAACTGCGGCCGGATCACCGCCGCCGACAGGTTCTGCATCCGCATGTTGTAAAGCGGCAGCTGGTTCTGCCACAGCATGTAGCTGTTTTGCAGCCCCGGATGCTTCTTCCAATTGTGCTCATACGCGCCCGACATGATGACCGCCCGCGCCGCCAGTTCCGGATCGTCCGTCACCAGCATCCCGCCTTCGCCCGCGTTCACCAGCTTGTAGCTTTGGAACGAGAAACACCCGATCTTCCCGATCGTCCCGATCTTCTTGCCATGCCAGAGCGTGCCCAGCGAATGCGCCGCATCCTCCACCACCGGAATCCCCCGCGCCTCGCACAGGGCCAGAATCGCGTCCATATCCGAGGTATGCCCGCGCATATGGCTGATCAGCACCGCCTCCGCGCCGTCCAGCTTGGCCGCGAAATCCACCATGTCCACACGGTAGTTCTCGCCCACTTCCACCAGCACCGGCACGCAGTCCGCATGCAGCACCGCTGACGGCACGGCGGCAAAGGTAAACGCCGGGATCAACACCCGTGCCCCGCGCGGCAGATCCAGCGCCTTCAGCGACAGGAACAGCGCCGCCGAACAGGACGACACCGCCAGCGCATACCGGCTGCCCATCAGGTCGGCAAACTCACCCTCCAGCAGCGCCACCGGGGACGCCTCCGAGGCCGTATACCGGAACAGATCGCCCGACAGCAGCAGCCGGTCGATCTCGGCCCGGGCGGCATCGGGGATCGGTTCGGCGTCAAAAACGTTCGGGGCGAGGATCTGTCCGTCAGGGGCCATGGCTGTCTCCAGTCGATTCTCATCAGGAAAGCTGAAACTCTTGTTGAGCAAATCTTAAGGCTTCGATTGATGACGCGCCAGTGACATTGGGACGCAACCGGCGAAAATCGCCGGATCGTGGCGCCGCAGCCCCATGGCTTGTGGTGGATTGGCCCTAAACCCCCAACCGGTCGCGCATCGCAAACCAGGTCATCGCCAGCGCCAGCAGTGGCGCACGAAACCCCGCCCCGCCCGGAAACTTCGGCTGCGGCAGGCTGGCCATCAGGTCGAACCCCTCCGCCGCGCCCCTCAACGCATCCGCCATCAGCTTGCCCGCCAGGCTCGCCATCGCCACGCCATGCCCGGAATAGCCCGAGGCCGAGAACACGCACCGTGCAGGCCGCGCGAAACACGGCATCCGGTTCATGGTGATCGCAAGCGTGCCGCCCCAGGCGTAATCAATCCGCGCATCCGCCAACTGCGGATAAATCCCAAGCATCGGCTTTCGCACGGTCTTCAGGATGTCCGGAAACTTGTAGCCATAGCTTTCCCCGCCGCCGAACAGCAGCCGCCCATCCTCGCTCAGCCGCCAGTAACTCACCACAAACCGCGAGTCCGCCACCGCCACCGGCTGAGACAGCACCCCGGCGGCGCGATCCCCCAAAGGCTCGGTCGCCACGATGAAATTGTTGATCGGCATGACCTTGGCCGCCACCGACGGCTCCAGCCCGCCCAGATAACCATTGCAGGCCAGGATCACATGATCCGCCGCAACGTCGCCCCCCGCCAAGCGCACGCGCGGCTTGGGCCCCGGCACAACCTCGACAACCTCCGAAAATTCGAAAATCCGCGCCCCGGCCCCCGCCGCCGCCTGCGCCAGCCCCACAGCATAGTTCAGCGGATGCACATGCCCCGCACCCCTGTCGATCTCGCCGCCCTTGAATGCGTCAGAGCCGATCAGACCCCGAATTCTGGACTTATCCAGCGCCTCGATCTGGTCATAACCGTAGTCTCGCCGCAACTTCTCACCATAGGCATGCGCCGCGCGCACCTCACCCTCAGACCGGCAAACATGCGCCACGCCCGGATGAAACGTCACCGGCATCGCATGGGTCCGGATCAGCGACTTCACCAACCCCTTGGCGTCCTCGGCCAGATCCCACAGCCGCCGCGCGTCCGAAACCCCGACCGCCGCCTCCAGCCAGTCCTGATCCTGCCGCTGCCCCGAGCCGACCTGCCCGCCGTTTCGGCCCGAGGCGCCAAAGCCGACCCGGTGCGCCTCCAGCACCACGACCGACAGGCCGGCCTTGGCCAGATGCAGCGCCGCTGACAGGCCGGTGTAGCCCGCGCCAATGATGCAGACATCCGCGCGCACCGCGCCCTGCAGCGCCGGGAACGGGTCCAAAGCTGCCTTCGTGGCCGCATAATACGACGGCGGATACTCCCCCGCCCGGTCGTTGACATGCAGAAGGTTCATCGCAAACTCAGACGTTCAGCAGCAGATGTTCCCGCTCCCAGGGCGAGATCACTTGCAGGAACTCCTTGTATTCATTGCGCTTGACCGAGTTGTAAACCTTGTGGAAATCCGCCCCGATCACTTCGATCAGGTCGCTGTCGGCCTCCAGCAGGTCCAGAGCATCGCCCAGCGTCGTCGGCACCTCGTCGCTGTCGCCATAAGCCGAACCCTTGAACTCCGGCCGCGCGCCTTTCTGCGCCATCAGGCCCAGATAGCCGCAAGCCAGTGTCGCCGCGATGCCGATATAGGGGTTGCAGTCCATCCCAGGCAGGCGGTTTTCGACCCGCCGCGCCGCGGGTGAGGAAATCGGCACGCGCAAGCCCGTGGTGCGGTTGTCGCGGCCCCATTCCAGATTGATCGGCGCCGAAAAGTCCGGGACATACCGACGGTAAGAGTGGACGTACGGCGCCCGCTGCGCGTGGGCGCCGGTCAGATGGGTCTGCATTCCGCCGATGAAATCTAAAAACGCCGGGGTTTCGGCGCCCTTGAGCCCGGCGAAGATGTTCTTGCCGGTCTTGTTGTCCACGATCGAGGTGTGAATATGCATCGCGCTGCCCGGCTCGTCCGCGATGGGCTTGGCCATGAAGGTGGCAAAGCAGTCATGCCGCAGCGCAGCCTCACGGATCAGACGCTTGAAGAAGAACACATCATCGGCCAGCCGCACCGGATCGCCATGGGCGAGGTTCAGCTCGATCTGCCCCGCGCCGGCCTCTTGCAGGATGCCGTCAATCTCAAGGCCCTGCGCTTCGGCAAAGTCATAAATGTCGTCGATCACCTTGCCGTATTCGTCGATGGCCGACAGCGAATAGGCTTGCTTGGCGGCGGCCCGGCGACCAGAGCGGCCCATCGGCGGCTGGATCGGCATGTTGGGGTCAAGGTTGCGCGCGGTCAGGAAGAACTCCATTTCCGGCGCGACCACCGGGGTCCAGCCCTGATCGTCATACAGCTTCACAATGCGCTTCAGCATGTTGCGCGGGGAAAAGCCGATCGGGTTGCCCTCTTGATCCACGGCGTCATGGATCACCTGCAAGGTCACATCCGCCGTCCAGGGCGCGGCGGTGGCGGTGGCGCTGTCCGGCACCAGGATCATGTCCGGTTCGGTGAAGGCATCGAACGGGTTGTCCGCCCACTCGCCGGTAATGGTTTGCAGGAAGATCGAGTTTGGCAGGAAGTAGTTACCCTGCTTGGCGAATTTGGCCGCTGGCATTGCCTTGCCGCGCGCAACCCCGGCGATGTCACCGATTACGCATTCCACCTCGTCCACCCGGCGTCCGCCGATGTATTCGCGCGCCGCTTCGGGCAGTTGGTCGGTCCATTTGGACATGAAATCACACTGTTGGTTTGAAGGCAGGGCGTTACGCCCGGACCTGTTTGAAGAAATCGGCAATCTGGTCCGCCATCTTGCGGCTGTCGGGCGGCAGGCTCAACTTGGACGCCGCATCCGCCAGAAGCGCATCCGGTACCACGCCCTTGCCCCGGGTCCGCATCAACCCTTCGATGAAGTCCGATCCATATTCCGGATGTCCCTGCACCGTGAAGGCATGGGTGTCATACAGCAGCGCCGCATTGGTGCAGAAATCGTTGGACGCGACGACCTTGGCGCCTTCCGGCACCGTCACCACCTGATCCTGATGCCAGGCGTTCAGCCGCAAGGTTTGCCCACCGAAATCATACTCCTGCGCGCCCACGGCCCAGCCGCCGCCGAATTTCTCGACCTTGCCGCCCATCGCCTGCGCCACAATCTGATGGCCAAAGCACACCCCCACCACCGGCACATGGGCGGCGAAAGCCTCGCGGATAAGCTGCTCCAGCGGCGGGATCCACGGGTGATCCTCGTAAGTCCCGTGGCGAGATCCGGTAATCAGCCAGCCGTCGCACTCGGTGGCCAAGGCCGGGAACTGGCCTTCAACCACGCGGTACGTCGCAAAGGTAAAGCCCTTGTGCTCCAGAAGCCGCGCGAACATGTCCGGATATTCGCCGAATTCCGCGCGAAGCATTTCGGGCGCGAGGCCGGTTTGCAGAATGCCGATTTTCATGACGGGTCCAAAAGTTGTTGTCTCAAGGTAGTGCAGCGCCCCCCGGGGTCGTCAAGGGGGCGCAGGAGGAATTTGATCAAAACATGCGCCGAGGCGCGAAATCGTGGTTAACGGAATCTGAACGGAATTTTCGATATCGTTCAGAATCAAGGAGTTGGGCAAGGTTGCACGCGTGCAACCTTGCATTTTTTCACACTAAGACCGTGTCCAGATACAGCTCGACCTTCTCCTGATCCGACAACTCATCCAGGTAATGCAGCTCCTGCCGCTTGGTCGAGATGAAGTTCTTGATCAGTTCGGGATGGATGAACCGCGACACGATGGTGGACTGTTCCAGCGCGTCGATCGCATGTTCCCAGGTGTCGGGAATCTGCGGCAGACCTTCCACGGCATAGGCATTGCCGGTGATCGGCGGGGCCGGGTCCATTTCCTGCTCGATCCCGTCCAGCGCCGCGCCCAGAATGGCCGCCAGCATCAGATAGGGGTTCACATCCCCCCCCGCGACCCGGTGCTCGATCCGCCGGGCACTGGTAGAGCCCGCCGGAATCCGGATCGCCGCCGTGCGGTTCTCATAGCCCCAACAGATCGCCGTGGGGGCATGCTTGCCCGGCACCAGCCGTTCAAAGCTGTTCTGGTGCGGCGCAAAGATCAGCCCACTGTCATGCATGGCATTCAAGCACCCCGCCACCGCATGCCGCATCGTGGCGGACCCCTTCGGCCCACCCGAATCGAACACGTTCCGCCCATCGCTATCCAGCAACGAGAAATGCGTGTGCAGCCCCGATCCGGAATATTCCGGGTATGGCTTGGCCATGAAACTGGCGGCAAACCCATGCCGCCGGGCAAGCCCCTTCACCAGCATCTTGAACAGCCAGGCATCATCAGCGGCGCGCAAGGCGTCGTCGCAATGCATCAGATTGACCTCGAACTGCCCCAGCCCGGTTTCGCTGGTCGAGGTATCCGCCGGAATATCCATCGCCTCGCAGGCGTCATAAAGGTCGGTAAAGAACGTATCGAACGCGTCCAAAGCCCGGATCGACAACGTCTCCGCCGCCTTCCGCCGCTTGCCCGACCTTGGGGATGGGGGCACCTGCAGCGTCTTGCCCGAGTCGTCGATCAGGAAGAACTCCAACTCCATGGCGCAAACCGGCGTCAGCCCCCTTGCCTTGTAGCGGTCCACCACCGCCCTGAGCGCATGGCGGGGATCGCCCTCATAAGGCGTGCCGTTCTCGCGAAACATCCAGATCGGCAGCAGCGCCGTCGGCGCCTCCAGCCAAGGCATCGGCATGAAGCCGCGCTCGGTCGGTTTTAACACCCCGTCCTGGTCGCCCTGTTCAAACACCAGCGGGCTGTCGTCAATATCCTCACCCCAGATGTCGAGGTTCAGCACCGAGAACGGAAACCGCGTCCCCTCTTTCACCACCTTGTCCGCAAACCGCGTCGGCACACGCTTGCCGCGCGCCTGACCATTCAGGTCCGCCGCAGCCACCCGGATCGTGTGAACGTCCGGGTGCTTTCTAAGCCAGTCTTTCATCATAATTCTCAGGAGAGCCGTCCCACCTGCGCCGTGACGACGCGGGGATCATGCCCTTGATCCTTCCTTTTTTGCGATCAAAGGCAGACCCCCTCGCGGCGTCCATGCAATTTGATCAAATTTGACGATAGAGAGGGCGTGCGATTTCGGCAAGGGGGATTCGGATGGTGCCGAGCTTGGGGGCCAGCCCCCAAACCCCCGGAGGTATTTGGACCAAGGTGAATGGATTTAGGGGGAGGGAGGGGTCGGCACGGCCAAATAGGCTGCGGCGGGGATGCGGAGAAGGCCCTTGAGGTGCAGCAAAGCGCCGTCAGCCTGAGGCAGGGTGGCGATGGCGTCCGAGATGGCGGCGAAAGTTGCGTCAGCGTCGGTGCCCAGGGCGGCGATATAGGGCAGCCCGGGTGTCGGGTCGGTGAGGGTGACGACGCGGAGGGACGTGGCGAGGGCCTGGTCGTGGTCCTCGATCATCGCCCATGTGACCGCATCCAGTGCGGCGAGGTCGGCTTTGCACTCGGCCACCGCGCGGGCGGAGGCGGCGTGGCCGCCTGTGCAAAGACCCGCGGGAAACGTCAATCCCAGTTTTGCCGCGTGATTTTGCGGAGCGGCCCAGCCGGATTGGCTGAGGGCATCATTATAGGCGAGGGGGGTGTGGTTGAACGCGCGCAGGGTGCGGGGATCATCGGTTCGGGCCACAATAACGCTGCGGTAGTGGCCGGGCGCGCAACCCTCGACGCTGTAATCCGGGGTGCCGATCAGCGCGACCTTGCCATTCAACTTGGCGCGGTACGGAAAGCCGCAGGTCTGCGCCAGCACCAGATCGGGGCGCAGCCAGCCCGGCATATAGGCCATCTCTCCCCGCGTCAGGGCGTCCGGTGCCGTCAGACCCCGCGCACGCAAGCCGTCCCGGATCAGCGCCCACAGGCGGTCATTGGCGCCTTGCACCTCGGGCCGGTCATACATGCCCAGTGTTGCGATCATGGTGCAGCAATCACTGCGCTGCCCTTTGCCGGGCGCGGGCGCTGTCCTGATCAGACACCGCCAGAAGGTTCGCCACCAGCCGGATCAGCTGCTCTTCATGGTCATCGCGCACCCCATCGACCAGCGCCACCGACCACAGCGCCTCGATCAGCGCCACCCGTTCCTCCAGCGCCACGCTGTCTTTCAGCGCGCGGGTGAAGCGGACGTTGTCCGGCGCCACAGTTTCCAGCTTTTCCGCT
Organism: Rhodobacterales bacterium; assembly: GCA_031368035.1. GTDB lineage: Bacteria > Pseudomonadota > Alphaproteobacteria > Rhodobacterales > Rhodobacteraceae > Stagnihabitans. Next base: position 7,074 of record JANLQT010000101.1, read on the forward strand.
TCCGAGCGCAGCTTGGCGGCCTCGAACGGGCCAAACTTGTGCCAGGCCATCAGCGCCTGGTCGATCCGCCGCGCTTCCGCCTCGTCATAGCTTTCATCCGCCCGCGCCACGCGCACCAGCAGCGTTGCCAGCGCCAGATGGGTCGGCGGGGTTTCGGGGCGGGCTTGCATGCCAAACAGGCGGGAGAGGAAGGGATCGGCCATGCGCGGCACGATAAGCGGCGCGGGCGTGCAGGGAAAGGGGGTCAGCGGAACATCCGCTCGATCCGCCTGGCTTCCTCGGCCAGACCAAACGGCGGGTTCACCACCGCAAGGCCAGAGCCGACCATGCCATGGCCCGGGCGGGCCGGTGGAAAGCGGATTTCGCTGATCAGCAGGTCCGGGATCGCGGCGGCCAGCGCGTCGATCATCGGGCCGTGCGGGGCCTCTGTCAGGATCGGATACCACAGCGCGATCACGCCGACATTCCATTTCCGGTGTACCTGCTCCACCACCTTGGCGGCGCGTTCATAGTCCGTCTTCACCTCGTACGGCGGGTCGATCAGCATCATCCCGCGCCTTGGGTTGGGCGGCGCGATCGCCAACGCCTGATCCCAGCCGTCGCGCTTGACGATCTCGCCCGGGAAGCCCTGCATCGCCTGCTTCAGCGCTTCGAACTCGCCCGGGTGCAGTTCGGCCAGCCGCAAGGCATCACCGGGCCGCATCGACAGCCCCGCGATCAACGGAGAGCCGGGATAGGCGTCCTTGCCCCAGCGCACCCGGACCTGTGCCAGAATGCGGCGAAAGGGGTGATCTGGCGCGAACTTGCCCTCCATCACCGTGATGCCGGTCGCCGCCTCGCCGGTCTTGCGCGCCTCGGCCCCTCCAAGGTCGTACAGCCCGCGCCCGGCATGCGTCTCAATATAGGTCAGCGGTTTGTCCTTGGCCGTCATATACGCCAGCGTCCACGCCAGCAGCGCGTGCTTTTGCACGTCGGCCCGGTTTCCCGCGTGATAAGCGTGTTGATAGGACAGCATGATGTCGCCTAGCGTGCTTGTGCCTTTACGGCAACCCCCCCGGGTCTTTGGTTGAAAGCCGCCGCGTTGCGCCCTACTTAAAGGCCAGCCGCAATCAGAAGAGATGACCCATGGAAATGTTTTCGGCCGAGGCCATCACTGCCCTTGTCAGCGTTATTGGCATCGATCTGGTTCTGGCGGGGGACAATGCCATCGTGATCGGCATGGCCGCCGCGGGTCTGCCGGCGCAGCAGCGGACCAAGGCGATCCTTGTCGGCATCATCGCGGCCACGGTGCTGCGCATCGTCTTTGCCCTGCTGGCGACCCAGCTTCTGGCGATCACCGGACTGCTGCTCGCCGGGGGCATCCTGCTTTTGTGGGTCTGCTGGAAGATGTGGCGCGAACTGCGCCAGCACCAGGCGGAAGACAATGCGACCGAGGCCTTGGCCGAGAGCGACATCAACCAGGACGGAATGATCGGCGGACCGGTGGTGTCCACCAAGACCTTCCGCCAGGCCGCCTGGCAGATCGTGATCGCCGACGTTTCGATGAGTCTCGACAACGTGCTGGCCGTGGCGGGGGCCGCCAAGGATCATCCGGGCGTGCTGATCTTCGGTCTGGGCCTGTCCATCGCCCTGATGGGACTGGCGGCCAGCTTCATCGCGCGCCTGCTGAACAAGCACCGCTGGATCGCCTATGTGGGCTTCCTGATCATCTTCTACGTCGCCCTGCACATGATCTGGGAAGGCTTCCGAGAGCTGGTGCCGGCGACCGTCTGACCTGACATTGCCCGAGATTTCACGCGTGAAATCTTGGGTAATTCCTTGAAATCGCAAGGAAACGGTTTTTTCGTTTACTTTCGATTCACCACGATTCCGCCGATTTCACACCCGCCGCATCACTTCCGCAGGCAGGATTGCCCATCGGTCTGAAGCGCCCCTGTCGCCCGGTAATTCGCCAGCGCCGTCCGCGCGGCCAGCGCGATCAGGCAGTCCAGTTCATCGGTCCGGTCGCCGTTCGGCGTCATCAGGCTGGCGGTGACGCCATAGGCCGGCGTGCCTTCGTAGGGGATATCGTAGGTCTCGGGCGAGAGGCCGACGGTGACAAAGATCGTGTAGAGCCATTCCTTCTGGTCCCCGGTGCCAACCCATTGCCCGACATCGGTGCCGGTTTCGACATTCACCACCACATCCGCGCCGGGGCCGTTCGTTGCGGTCATGCCCGAGGTTTGCAGGACCTTGTACAGCGGCGGGACGAGGTATTCGCCATAGCCGCTGGCGTATTGGGAAGAGGACAGCTGGATGATGTAGGACTTGGCGGTCAGGGGACCGGCATGACCGGGGGTGGCGAGAAGGGCGAGGAGGAGGAGAGGGCGCATGGGGGAAGAGTAACGCGGCGGCTGCGGTGGTTGCAATATCATAGCGGATACGGTATATAGCGTGGATGCAATGGAAAGTTGAAGCCTTGCCAGTTGCGCGAGCCGAGATTGACGCGCTGCCCAGGGGGCTGAGGGCGCAGATGTTTCGCTTGATGCGCATGATCGAGGATTACGGCCTGGAGCAAATGCGCGAGCCGCATGTCAAGCATCTGGACGGCAAGTTGTGGGAATTGCCGGCGAAATCTGTGGAAGGCATCGCGCGCGGGCTTTACGCGACGGTCACGGGTCGGCGGGAGGTGGTGGTTCACGCGTTTGAAAAGAAAACGGAAAAGACGCCAGCGCGGGCCTTGGCTCTGGCGCGGGAACGCATGAAGGAGATTGAATGATGGTCAAGACGATTTCACTGGCCGAAATGCTGGCCGAAAACATGAAAGACCCGGAGTTCGCGGCGGCCTATGCCGAGGCGGATGCGGAGTATTCGGTGCTGGAAGCGATGCTAAAGGCGCGGATCGAGGCCGGTCTGACTCAGGCCGAAGTGGCCGCGCGGGCCGGCACGACGCAATCGGCCATCGCGCGGCTGGAGGGCGGCCGCGTCTCGCCGACGGTGGAGACGCTGCGGAAATATGCGAAGGCGGTGGGGAAAAGGTTGAAGGTGGAGATGGTGTAGGGTGGGGCGTGCGAGCAAGCACCCTACGCTTGCCGGGAGCAAGGACGTCGAATGCCGGACGGCCCGGAGCGGGTGCTGTTGGCGCTGATCGCGACGGACCCGGGGCCTGTGCCGCGGGTGTTGGGGGAAGGGTGAGGGTGCGTGAATTCACGCACCCTCCAGTTGCTGTTAC
>JANLQT010000103.1:0-17732 GCA_031368035.1 Rhodobacterales bacterium
TTCCGTCACTGTCCGATCTTCGGGGGATATCTCTGGGAGTGACATTCCATTTGTGGAAACTCGGTTCTTTGCAACTCAAAGCCTCGCTTGATCCAGCCCGGCGCGACTTTGGACGTTTTGCCTCATCGGCATATCTGCTAGCCTTTTCCATGCGTCGGTGCAAAGGGGACGATCAGCGTGCCCTTTACATAGGCCGTTAGCGTATCCACGTCAAAGCCGCCCATCCAGAACTTGATGCTCCATGGTTGCGAGACACCGATGCGCCCGGGCAGTCGGCCCTTTGGGTCCAGGACAGTCGGGGAGCCCTGTATGATAAACGAATAGAACCCGCAGAGGCCCAGAAATTGTTGGGCCGGAACGACCAGCCCGACAAGGCCGGATGTCGCCGTGGCCTGCTCGTCCTTGGCGAGGTCATTGATGCGGACAGTCAAGGCCGGAAACTCGTCTTTGTGGGCCGGGTCATCCCGGCGCGCTTCCAGTTGGCGCCGGCGCTCGCGGCGATATTCAGGATAGTCGGTGATGCCGGTCGCCTCGGCCACGATCATCGAGCCCGGCTGCACTGTCAGCGTGCGCCGCGACAGCAGGGCCGGCTGCTGGGCGCAAACCTCGTCATAAGTCAGATCAGGGTTGGTGGGGTCCCACATGTCATCCACGGCAAGCTCGATGTCGTTGCCGACAATGCGCAGATGGAACGGCTCGATCGGCATCTTCTGATAGACCGTGACAAAACCGCGTTCTTCGAACTTGGCGCTGTCCACCAGATCGACGGCTGCCCCCAGAAGCGGATGGTCCGAAAGCAGGTGGCGGTCATCGGGCGTTTCGGCACTGGACATTTCCACACGATCAACAAAGACGCCGATGTCCTTGTCATGCGGAAACCTGGCGCAGACCGGGCTCTGAAACCGCAGATGAGCGTCGAACGGCGGCTCGCCTGGGACAACGCGTGTTGGGCCGCTGATGCCCAGCGGCTCGTCGTTGGGATCCGGGTCCAGCGCCATCCGAAGCTGCCAGTACCCAGAAAAGCCTATGGTAAGCATGCCGTATCCTTCGCGTTTCTTGGGCAGAGCCGGTCAGTTGCTGCTGCCGGTCTGCGTGTAGTAATGTTGAACGCCCGGGACGAGCAGGTCCGGGGGATAGGTCCCGGCGGCGATCGAGGCGAACTTGCTTGCCATGATGAGCAGGTTCTGCCCGATGCTGGTCAGCCGGTTCGGCAGATCGTCACGCTGTCCAAGTTCGATCGCACACGTCGACAGCGCCGAGAGTTTTTCGGTCAGAACCTGAAGCGCCGCGCCCGTGTGGGGCAAAAGGGCGATCGTGCCAGTGATTTCAAAACTCGGCCCCGCGCGTGCGGGCGAAAGCGTGTCGAACGCGGGCAGGGCGGTGAGGATTTCCGCAAGCGGCCGGATCACCTGCGTCATCATCGGGAACATCGTATAGGCAAAGGCCGTCACCTGGTTGGTGTCCATTTCGGGATGGCCGTAAAGGCGGTACATAAGCAGCAAGAGCGCTTCATAAGCGCCATTGAACAGGTCGAGAACATCACGCGCGGCCGGGTTGGTGATCAGCGTTTCGCCCTTCGCGGTATCGGCATGCCGCACCAGGACGGGGTTCGCAACAAGGGCGCGGGCTGGCTCGAAGGCCGGGTTGCGGGCGCGGGCGTCCTGCAATTGTCCCAGCATCTCGCGGTACCAGCGGTAGTGCGTGTACTCCTCGGTGCCACTGCCGCCCTCACCCTGTTCGACGATCAGATCGATGGCGCGCAGGGCCGTGGTGCGGTCGTTGATGTCAAAGAGGGTTACGTCCCAGATGCCGCCCAGGGCGCCGGGTCGGGGGAAGTTGACGTGAAGCAAATTGCCGTCGATCTGGGCGTTCGGTGGGCCGATGAACAAGGCCGCGTCATCGCCCGGGAAGTCCAGGATCAGCTGGCGGATCTTGTCATAAAGCGCGGCGAGGCTTTCCTTGACCTCGCTGGCAAATTCCGGGCCGGCGGGCAGCACGTCGCCTGGCCGGGGCGGTTCGCGGAAGGGGCCGCAGGCCTCGTGCCAGGGTGCGTCCAGCGGCCGTTCAAGGCAGATGAAGCGTTGCAACATCGCCTCCGAGAACGGCACGAGTTCGAATGGCAACTCGGCATAGCGGCGGTTCTGCGGAAAATTGGGGCGCGCGAAATGCGGCGCCCCCCCGATCGAGGTCAAGAGGTTGGAGGCCAGGCCCAGATGCTCCATTTCCTGGCGTGCCACCAGAAACAGCAGTTGTGCCCAATCACGGGTGTGCATCGCCTCGCGCCAGTCCAGCCCCTCGGCCTCGCCCTGTTTCAGCGAAAAGGCCGCGTAAAGGTATTGGCAGCAGATGAAATGCTCCATCTCGGAGGCTTCGCACAGAAGATGGACAAGTTCGTCACGCATGTTGGGCGCGACCTTGGCCTTGGCTGCGTCCCGCGGCGGGACCGGAACAAAGGCGCCGGCATAACCGGTTGTCGCCGCAATGCCGGCCCCCCAGCCAAACACAAACGGCGGCGCGCGCCAGGCGCCCGGCACTGGCGCGGAGATCACCACCAGCTCTTTTCCCGCAACAGCGGCAAGATCGTCGGCATCGTTCGTGAAGGTCAGGCCGTCAGCGGTGAGATAGGTGATGATGTCAGGCCCCATCGCCACTGGGGCAAGATCGCCCTCGCGCCAGGCCATCAGGTTCTCGGCAAGGTGATAGACCAGAAGCTGGGACCGGCCATCCAGCGACGTGAAGGTCAGCGCGCTGGAACCGGACCGGGTTGGCTGATCGCTTGCCTGGTGCGCGCGAAACAGGACCCTGCCGCCCAAGGCGCGGCAGGCGGCGTCCACCGGGTCGCGGCCGTCGTTGCGGGCAGCGCGGATCGCCTTGCCAAGCGCCATCGCCCTGGAGAGTCCATAGTTGTAGGCAACCCCGATCTTTGGTCCCTCGGGGCCGGTTGGTAATGTGCCGCGCAGCGTCTCACCCGTCATGGCAAACAGCGCAAGCGCGGCGACCCCGGGGCTGCCCGGGCCGAGCACCTGGTTAAGCAGGATCTGCTGCAACGCCATCGGCCCCGGTGTGTCGAACACCTGCGCCGGTTGGCCCGGCATGGTGCAGGCGGCCAGCAAGGGCCCCGGCAGTTGCGCGTAGGAATAGCCGGCAAGGAAGGGGCAGGCGCGCGGCGCGGCGGCCACGTCCACCAGAGGCCGGTCAAGTGCCGCTGCGACCATGGCCGGCAACAGCGCATTGCCCGGCCCCAGCGCGATCGGCAGGACCGCATCCAGATGGTGCCCGCAGGCCCCCTCAAGCGCGAGGAACGCCTGCTGGGAAAGCTGCCAGGGGAACGGGTCTGAACTTTTCACGGCCGTTGGCAGCGCGAGGGAGGCCGTGCCGGCCGCCCAGGCGTCATCGTCAAGATCCTGGGGCTGGATCAGGCGCGGCCAGGTGCCCGCCTTTTCGATCGCGTCGATGATCTGAACACCGACCCAGCGCGGCCCCCCGCCGCCCGAGCCCAGCAGGGTCGCCCCTTCGAGAAGATCTTCAAGATCTTGCCGGCCGAGACGCCGTCCCCTTTCGATCATGGAAGGTCCTCGATGGCGACATAGGGGCCGGCATATCCGATCTGGCGCAGGATCGACATGTAAGCGGTCACGATGGATGCCGCCCGCGACTGCGGCAAGGACGGCGCGCCGATCAGGACGACTTCCTTGTCAAGGTTCTGCCGCGGGTTTTGCACATACTTGGCGATGTCGGGCGGTGCGTTGGTAAAGGGCTCCCCATCAAATGTCAGCCAGCACAGCAAATCTGGCCCCATGCCCAGCGGGGTCGCCTTTTGCGTGCTCCAGGCGATCAGGTTTTCATTCTGGTTGTAAACGGTGCACTGCGATTTGCCGTCGGCGCTTTGCAATGTCATGCGGCCAAGGTCGAAGCCGCCTGAGCTTTGCTCGGTGGCAGAGATGATCTTGCCGCGGAACAGAACCTTGCCTTTCAGATAGGCGCGCACTGCCTCGACCGGGTCCTTGCCGCGGGCCTGACGCAGCGCAGCGCCCAGTGCCCCGGCATAGGCAAGGGTGCCGCCGATGGCCGTGCGTTTCATGGTCGCGCCGTCCATTGCCCACATGGCGATGCCGGCGAAATCGGGAAAGGTGCCGCTGGACATGACGGCGCGCATTACCGGGTCCGCCTGCACCGCGGTATCGGTCGAGAACACCACCTTGCTTTTCCCATCCGCCGCGACGATGGGCGAGATCTGGACGTTGTCGGCCGCGAACGTGGCCTCCGGCAGGGTGGTCATCGCGCGCCGCGCGCCGCTGGCATCCACCAGGGGAAGCCCAAGTTGGGCCGCGACCAGCATCGGGATGAAGCTGTTGCCGGCGCCAAGCTCTCCGGCCAGCACATGGTCGAAACTGACGCCGCGCAGGCGCGCAAGCTCACGGTAGGCGGTGGTTGCCACGTCATAGGGGAAAGGGTCGATTGCCGCCGCCGTCGGCGATCCGGCACAGGCCGACACGGCCATTCTGGCGCTGTCGGGAACCTTGTCAGGCATGACGATCCTGGGTGCGCCCAGCTTGTTGACCGATGCCAGCAGCGATTCTCCCAGGACGCGCGGCCCGCCGCCGCCGACGCCCAGAATACAGGCACCAAGCAGCACATCTTCAAGCGCGTCCGCTGCCAGGCCTGACCCACCGTCGTCTCTTGAATTGTTCACGATCTCGCCCCCTGTTCGTTCGCTTCGGTCTTGCGCGCAAGCCATCGGTCTGCCGCGCGCTTGTCCATGCAATCGCCCTCAACCGCGCTTTGCGCCTGCAGGACCATCGCCCGCGCGCGATCCGCGTCGCCAAGGTCTTCCATCACTTCGGCCAGGCTCAAGGCGGCACGCAGCGCAAGGATGCCGGCGCCCTGTTCATTGGCCAGCGCGAATGCCGACTCAAGTTGGGGCCGGATGTCAGCCGGTGAGGCCCCGCCCGCCAACGACAACAGGGCCTTCAACCGCCGGTGTTCGGCCTCATAGGTCAATGCGCCTCTTGCCGCACCGTCGAACGAGGCCAGGATTTCCTGACCCTGACCCAGATCGCCAAGGGCAAGCGCCGCATCCGCGAGCATGCTGACGAACATGGCGTCGGCAAGGGCAACACCCTGCGCCAAAAATCCTTCCCGAATCCCGCGCAGTTGCAGCAACCCGTCGCGGTCGCCGCCCTTCGCGCGCGCCCACGAGATCACCGAGGCCGCGAGTGCAGGGTAAACCGGATTTTCCTGCCGCTCCGCCACAGCCATCCATTCAAGCGCTGCCGGCAGGGCCGCCTCGGCGTCTCCGGTGTGGACTGCCAGAAACGCCGGAATCTGCAACGCGATCGACAGAACGAACTCATGACCAAGATGGCGGGCATGCAGGACGGTTTCAGCCGAGGCCTGTCTGGCCTCATCAACCCGCCCCTGCAAGGTCAGCGCAACGCAAGCGTTCGTCATGACGGTCACGCGCGGGTCTTGTGCATAGCGCACAATGTAGCCCTCGCTTTCCGCGGGGTCGTACAGCTTCAGCACCAGATCGGCGTGGGAAACGCAGGCCGCGAGTTGCCCCACCATCTGCTGGGACGCCGAGCAGGCGAAATGCGCGACCATCTGCGGCTCTGCCGCGCCAATCCCCTCGGCCGAGGCAAGCATATCCGTGGCCAGGATCACCGCCGTCCTGGCATCACCGCGGAAGAGATAATAGGTCCACAGGCCGAACAACGCCCGCGCGCCTTCGGGAGATGGCGGAAGGCGCTGCGTCAGCGCGAAGGCCAGGTCGAAGGCGTCCTTGGCTTCGACCGATCCCTGGCCTTTGGTGGCCAGGTAGACGCCGCCTTGCGCCAGCCGCGCGCGCAATTCCGACTGGTCACGGGCAAGGCCGGGCGGCATTGCATTGACCAAAACAAGGCAGCGGTCGATTTCGACAACGGCTTCCCGATAGGCCCCCAGCGAGACGGCACGCTCTGCCGCGAGGGTGCGGTAATGAAGCTCTTGTTCGGCTTCGCCCGCTTCGCCGAAATGGTGCGCGACGATTTCCGGTTCGGTTCGGCCAATCGAGGGAAACTTCCCGAGCAAAGCGTTCGCCACGGCAAGGTGACGCGCCCGCGCGACGCTGCGCAGCATGCCTTCGGCCGCCGCCTCCTGCTGCAGCGCGTGGCGGAACTCGTAGCGCTCGCCGGGGGCAGAGGGAACGCGGCGCAACAGTTGCGCACGCACGAGGCTTTCAAGTCCCCCGAAGATCACCCCGGGGTCCAGCCCGGAGGCGGCCTCAAGCAGGGTCCGGTCAAAACCATTTCCGATCACGGCGGCCCATTCGGCAATGTCGCGCGCACCGACCTCGACGCTGTCCAGTCGCGCGCGAAGCGTGCTTTGAAGCGTGTAGGGAATCTCGGCCTGTTTGCCGCCTGGACCCGCGCCGACAAATGGAATTGCGCGCGTCAGTTCTTCGATGAACAGGGGGTTGCCGCCGGACCTTGTGGCAATGCGGTCCGCCAATTCGCCGACGCGCGGATCCCGAGCCATGGCGAGGCGGGCAAGAGCGATGGATTCCTCTGGCGGCAACCCTTCGATTGCATGCCGCTCGACGCCGGCAAACTGGTCCGTCGATTGCAGATATTCGGACCTTGCGGTCATCAGGAAGAACATCCTTGCGCCGTCACGGCGCCCAAGCAGCAGACGCACAAGTTCTTCGCTGGACGGGTCAAGCCAGTGCATATCTTCGACGACAACCAGCAGCGGGGCCGCCGCCGAGATCTTCTGGACCAGTTTGCCAATCGTCTCGAAGGTCATTGAACGAATTTGCGGCGGTTCCAGCTTCTTGAGTTCTGGTATCTCCGGACGTTTGGCCCCCAGAAAGTCCGCAAGAAGGGACAGCGCCAGCGCATCTTCAAGCTGCAACGTCTCAAGGCGCTGTGCGATCGCGTTCAACTGATCGGCCTCTGCCACCTTGTCCAGGCCCAGGAACTTGCGCAGCCCATGGCTTACCGCGCGCGATGAACTCCAGCGCTGATAGGGCGAGGCGGATATTTCAAGAATTTGTCCAGATTCGGCCGCGACTTGCTTGGCGAAGTGGACGATGCGCGACTTGCCGATGCCGGCCTCGCCTTCGATCAGCAGGGCAGGTCCGTCGCCGACCAGACAGGCCCGCCACCCCGCCGAAACCAGATGGCGCTCGCGGTCCCGGTTGACGAGAGGCAGCAGGCCCTGATCACGCATGACATCAAAGCGCACGCCCGCGCCTGTCGCCGCGCCGGCCCGATACAGGCGCACGGCGCGATCGACCCCCTTGAGATCGAACTCTCCACAGTCGCTGAAGGCAAAGAATCCCTGCGCAAGCGCGAAGGTGGATTCGCTGACAGCCACGGTGTTCGGGGCCGCGCAAGCCTGAATTCGGGCGCAAATATTGGGCGCTTCGCCGAAAGCCAGCGTCTCGTTCTTGCCCTTGCCCAGATCGCCGACGACCGCCCATCCGGTGTGAACGCCGACCCGGATTTCAAGCTTCGTGCCATCGCGGGCGGCGGCAAGGCTCGCCACCGCCTCGACCATCGCATGCGCCGCGTGGATTGCCCTTACCGCATCGTCATCGTGCGCTTCGGGAAAGCCGAAATACATGAAGGCGCCGTCACCGACCCATTGCGAGATGTGCCCCTCAAATCGCTCGACGGCCCTGCCGCAGGCGTTTTGGTAATTCAGCATCAGCGTGCGCAGGTCTTCGGGATCAAGCCGCATGGAAAGCGGCGTCGATGACACGACATCGCAGAATAGAAAAGTCACCAACCTGCGCTCCGCGGCACGATCGGCTCTTGATTGAAGGGCGGCGGGGTCTTCCTGTGGTCTGAACTTGCCACCGTCTGGCGTCAGCGCCGTCAGAATGCCTTTACCATCGTCGCTGGCGAGTTGGAGGACATCGACGATCTCGTCGCGAATCGACTTGGCATAGTCTTCATCTGCGCCAAGCTCCAATGCGATCGCACGCACAGAAGCACGCCCGCGTAAGCGCAGAAGCTTTAAGGCGCGGGCAATATCTTCAGCAAACGACAATGGCTCTTCCGCCCCATTCTGGTTAGGTCTCGTGTCTTCCGCACCATCATTTCAGTTGCGGAATGGGTTTCCTCGGCGTCCGCGCCGCACGTTCCTCCTCGGAAGGTTTGGGTTGAATGTTCAGATCTTGGCGACGATGTTTTGGGCGCAGCAGAGTCAGATTAGCCTGCTTGATGTTCTCGGTTCAAGCTATGTCTTTGGACAGCTTGCATTTTGATGACCACCTTTCAGCGACGGTGATTTTCGTCATCCGAAATGGATAATCGTCGGGATTCGAAACGACGCGGAAGTTTGGATGGGCGGCTCGGCGGAGGCAGGTTCAGAGGTATTGGCCCAATTCGGACCAAACCCTATGATCCACCATCGCTGGCATTAAGGATCTTCCGCTGCGATGGCGCTGCCGGCGGGACTGTGCCGCGAAATCCTCATCGCGTCACGATTTCAGCGGGTCCACGTCAGTTTTCAGGATGGCATCCGCGGCGCCAACGTCTGCGGCTTTGAACCGTCGCGGAATATGCTTTGGGCATTTGGCGTCCCAGACCGCAACCGAAATCAGAATTACCTGTGCGGCTTGCGAATGATGGCCCAGGGGTTTCAGACGCAAGGCCAGGTCGGTGTCTTCGCTGGACCGACATCGACACCCGGCTGATGCCGCCGCTTCCGCCCGCCTGCCCACGTCGTGCAGCACTTCGGCCAGTCACCTGCACCCCGCCACCTGGATATCTCCGAAAATCCGCGAGATCCTTCGGCGGGCGCGATGATCGCCTGACATGTGATCGGGCGCGCCTGGTCGGACTGCACCAGCGCCGCAACCCAGATCGGGCCGGGCAACGGGGCTTTCGCATTATCCAACACGACAAGGGCGCCCAACTGCGGCACTCGTGGGCTGGCGCAGCGCCAGTTTCGAACACGGCGATACCGCGCCAAATGTCCTGCCTGCCAACAAAGGCCTGTCGGTTTCGCCGCCTCAATCCATCGCAAGCTGCGTGACCTCGCGGCGGAAGGGCAGGGCGTCACCAAGGTCGGGCATGTCGAGGTCCCGGGCATAGCGGTGCCCGGCAAAGGTGGCCCAGGCGATCGGGGCCGGGGCGGCCGCGTCGCCGATCACCTTGACAGAAAGAATGCCGGCATCGGCCCATTCGGGCTGGCGTGCGACAAGGTCCCGGTAAAGCTGGTCGTCGGAAATCCGGCTCGCAACCATCACAACGGCATCGGCGCCGATTTTGCCTGGCGCGCCCGTGTAGCTGCAAGCCGTGGCCACGCCCTCCTCCAGAACGGCGGTCACGCCGGTGTTCAGAACGATCCTGACCCCGCAAGCTGCCAGCCTGCGGTGGATGGCGCCCTGTTCCAGCGTGTTCACCGTCCAGTCCGACACGAACGCCGCCGGCGTGACCAGCACCACTTCGCAGCCCTTTTGCGCCAGAAGTTCGGCCAGAACACCGCCCATGTAATAGTGATCGTCGTCAAACAGCACGACCCGGCCCGAGGGCACACGGCCTGCCATGATGTCATCGGGCGTGAACACCGGAACGGCGCTGCCTGTCCGGGGGATGGGCGCGACATGCATCCGGGCCACGCCGTCCGCGCGCCAATGTGCGCCGGTGGCGATGCAGATGTTCTGGAAGCCGAAAACGAGGATGTCGTCGGCGGTCAGGCGGCTGTCGAAATAGGTCTCGACATTGGGGCGCTGGCTGATCTGATAGGTCCGGTAATCCGCGACACGGCCCCAGGCGGACAGACCGGGCAGCAGACGCTCTTTGGCCACGCGCCCGCCGAGGATCTTCCCGGCCTCGGCCAGTGCCACGTCATAGCCCCGCAGCGCCAGCGCCCGGGCGGCCTCCAGCCCCGCTGGACCCGCGCCGACGATCAGGACGCTCGTGCTGCCACCCTTGGCGTTCATCTTTTCGGGATGCCAGCCGCGCCGCCATTCCTCCATCCAGGTCGGGTTCTGCGTGCAGCGGCCCATGCCATGGGTCATGTCGCCAGTGATGCAGATGTTGCAGCCAATGCATTCGCGGATGTCCTCGGGGCGGCCTTCCTCGATCTTCTTGGGCAGGAACGGATCGGCGATGGAAGGCCGCGCGCAGCCGATGAAATCGAGCGTGCCTGATTTGATCATCCGCGCCATCACGTCAGGGCTAGTGAAGCGGCCAACGCCGACGACGGGCTTGGTGGTGAGGTCGCGGATGCCTTTGACCAGCACCTCTTGCGCGGCTTCTTCCTTGAAGCGGGACGGGCCGGAACAATCTTCCCACGTCCCTTGCGCCAGATCCCACAGGTCGGGCAAATCGCCATTCATCTCGATGAACTCGCGCAGTTCCGCGTTGGAAAAGCCAAGGTTGCCGATGTGTTCGTCCAGCGAAACCCGTAGGGTCAGCGCCATGGTGTCACCAACCGCGTCCCGCATGTCGTCCAGTACCTCGCGGACAAAGCGCGAACGGTTTTCGAGGCTGCCGCCATATTCGTCGGTGCGCATGTTGGTCGCGCGGCTAAGAAAATGCTGGAAAATACCGAAACCATGCGCGCCGTACAGGCAGATCAGATCGAACCCGGCCAGTTTCGACCGCCGCGCCGCGTTCACGAACCAGCGGCGCAGGTTCCTGATGTCGGTCCTGTCCAGCCCCCGCGCCTGCACCGGGTCGTTGGTGAAGGTGCGGATCGGGCCCGGGGAAACCGCCAGCGGCACTTCCTTGGTGTAGAAATTCGGGCCGTTGATGCCGGAATAGGCAAGCTGGATGCCGGCCAGCGCGCCGTGTGTCTTCATCGCCTCCGACATCTTGCGCAAGGCCGGGATGTCCTGATCTTCCCACAAGCGCAGTTCGATGAACGGGGTGATTTCCGAGCTGTGGTGCATCTCGGTCTGTTCGGTGAAGATCACCCCCCAGCCGCCTTCCGACTTCACCCCGCGCATGGCGGCGGCAGCAGAGGGGTCGCGGTAACCCGCGCCGTTGCAATGCGGCACCTGATAGAAGCGGTTCTTCGCGGTCAGCGGGCCGATTTTTTGCGGCTGAAACAGGATGTCATGGCGGGGATCGCGCAAGGGAAGGCTCTTTCGTGGGGATCGCCCGGGAAGACCGGGGCGCTCGTGCACTAAAGGCAAACATGGGCCTGGGATCAATGACCGCGTCGCTAACCGGTGGTTAGGTTGCGACTAAGGGGTCGGCTGCTTTGGCGCGGGGACGCGCAGGGTCAGGATCGAGAGGAGTTCGCCAGACAAACTGGTGCGGCAATGGTCGGCAAAGGCCAGAACGGTCAGCGAGGATTTGCTGCCGGCCGCCGACAGCAGCCCCAGCCGAAGCGGCTTGACCGGCCCCGACAAGGGCACGAACCGCAGCGCCTTGCCGTCGGGGGCGGTATCGGACAAAGGCCGCGCATTGGCGATGGCATAGCCAAGGTCATTGCCCACCATCGAGCGCACCACCGCCATGTCCTGCGTGCGCTCGGCAATGCGGGGCTTCACGCCCGAGGCCTCGAAGATCGACAGGAAATAGTCCGCGCTGAGCGGCAGATCGAGCAGGATCATCGGCAGCGGCGCAAGATCCGCGGCCGTGACAGTGGCGCGGCCGGCCAAGGCATGGGTTTCTGGCAAGATCGCGAAGGGGGGCAGCACGGCCAGAGCGGTGAATTCAAGATCGGCAGGTAGCGCCAGATCATAGGTCAAGGCGATGTCCAGCGAGGCATCATGTAGCCCGTCGATCAGACCAAGGTGGTGCCGCTCGAACTGGCGAAAATCGACCTCGGGATAGGTTGTCAGGAAAGATTTGCGCAGTTGTGGCACGATGATTTGCGCGAAGGTGGACAGGCAGCCGACGCGCAGCGTGCCATGCACCGTGCCCTTGTGCTGGCCCGCCACGGCGGCAAGGCGCTGGGCGGCCTCCAGAACGGCGGCGGCCTCGCGGATCAGATCGCGCCCGCCGGGGGTGGGCGCCATGCCATGCGCGTGTTTGCGCACGAACAGCGGCAGGCCGAATTCGGCTTCCAATTGAGATATGGCCGAGGAAATCGACGGGGCCGAGACCGCCAATTGCGCTGCCGCCAATGTGACCGAGCCATGCTGGCCGACCGCCACCAGATATTCCAGTTGCCGCAAGGTGAACCGGGTTTGCATGTTATCCCATCCGCCGAAACCCGGCCGTTACTTCAGTTTATTGGCCGGGGCGGCACAGCGGCAAGTGCCGAGCGCAGCCCTAGGCGTCGCCCGGCACGCCGTAGGAAGGGGCGATGGTCGGATCGAGGGCGCGCTGCACATAAGCGTCCATTTGCGGGCGGTACACGGCCCAAGCCGTGGCAAGCGCCTCGATCGGTGCGTCGGACCAGTCAACGCGCAGATCAACCAGCGGCCAATCCAGCTTGCCTGCGATCTTCAGCCCTGCGGAATGCACCGGCCCCGCCTCACCGCCCGCGGCAAGGCCCGCCTGCAAGCCAGCCATCAGCCGGTCGCCAAGATGGCCTGTGGCATGTTCAAACGCCGCTACCATGGCGCCGGGCACGCTGAGACCCGCCAGCAGATTGCCGCCCGCCGCGCAGTCCAGACCCGACGCCTCGCCCCAGAGGCCCAGCACATGGCGCCCGGAGTGGAGAGCCCGCCCGCCGTGCGCATCGATGACCAGAAGCTGGCGGTAGTCGATGAACGCTCGCCCGGTGGCGACTGCGGCCAGGGCCATTTGCGCCGGCTCGCCCTTGGACAAATGGTCCAGCAACTCCGGCCCCAGCGCGGGATCGGTGATGTTCTGACTGGCCACCACCCCCACCCCCGCCCGCACATGGGCGCAGCGCGCCGCGACGGCGGGGGACGACGACGAGATCACCATGCCGAACTGCCCGGTCCTCGCGCAGCGCGCGATCAGAGAAAAGGTCATGCGCCTAGTCCGGTATCACGGCGGTGCCGTCAATCTCGACCAGCCAACTGGGACGCGCCAATGCCGACACCACCAGCCCGGTCGAAACCGGATGCACCCCCTTGATGTATTCGCCCATCACCCGATACACCGCCTCGCGGTGGCGCACGTCGGTGATATAGACCACGACCTTGACCAGATGCTCCATCGTCCCGCCCGCCTCTTCGATCAACTGGCGGATGTTCTGCATGACCTTGTGGGTCTGCTCGGCAGGGTCGTGGCTGCCGATATCCTTGGAGTCGTCCAGATTCTGCGGGCATTGGCCGCGCAGATACAGCGTGCGCCCGCCGCGCGTGGCCACCGCCTGACACAGGTCGTTGTCGAGGTTCTGCTCGGGGTAGCTCACCTTGGTGTTGAACTTGCGATAACGGGTGTGGGGGTCGGCCATGGATGCTCCTTGGAAAGGCTGAACGCGGGCAGTGATAGTGCCTTTTTTCACGAAACGGCGAGCCACTCCAACCAGAGTTTCGCTCACCAGCGCTTAGGCGCAAGTTAAGGCTTTGCCGGCGGCAGCCTTAGGGTCAAGCTAACCAAGGCTGCGCGAAATCGTTATGGTCCGGGGGCGGGGCCTCCGTTACCCATTTCGCAGACCTTTCACCGCCAAGGATGCCGCCATGTCCGTTGAATGCACCGAGACACTGATCATTGGCGGTGGGCAGGCTGGCCTTGCGATGAGCGCCCATTTGCGCAAGCTGGGGCTGGACCATGTGATCCTGGAGCGCAGCCGCATTGCCGAAGCCTGGCGGACGCGGCGGTGGGATTCGCTGGTGGCCAATGGGCCCGCTTGGCACGACCGGTTTCCGATTCTGGCCTTTGACGATATCGATCCCGCCTCCTTTGCCCACAAGGACCGGATCGTCGCGTATTTCGAAGAGGTCGCCCGGCAAATCGATGCGCCGGTGCGTTGCGGGGCGGAAGTAACCTCGCTGGTGAAAAAGCCTGACGGGATGGGTTTTCGCGCCGAGACTACGGCAGGCCCGATCGAGGCTGCGCATGTGGTGGCTGCAACCGGGCCGTTCCAGATACCGCTGATCCCTACGGTCATTCCGGACGAGGCCGGGATCGTCCAGATGCACTCGACCGGCTATCGCAATCCCGGACAATTGCCGGCGGGGGCGGTGCTGGTGGTGGGCGCGGGCGCGTCCGGTGCGCAGATCGCGGATGAATTGCTCCGCGCGGACAAGCGGGTCTATTTGTCAGTGGGCCCGCATGACCGCCCGCCCATCCGCTATCGCGGCAAGGATTTTGTCTGGTGGCTGGGTGTTCTGGGCATGTGGGATGCCAAGGCCCGCACGCCGGGGATGGAGCATGTGACGATTGCCGTCAGCGGGGCACATGGCGGGCAAACCGTGGATTTCCGCCGCTTTGCCGCTCGGGGAATGACCCTTTTGGGCCGGGCCGGGACCTATGAAGGCGGGGTGCAGCACTTCGCCCCCGATCTCGCGCAGAACCTGGCGCTTGGCGATGCCAATTACCTGTCGGTGCTGGACGCTGCGGATGCCTATGTCACCGAAAACACCCTCGACTTGCCGACTGAGCCCGAGGCCCGGCAGATCGAGCCCGACCCGGACTGCGTGCGCGATCCGATCCTTGCGCTGAACCTCACCGAGGCGGGTGTCACCGCGATCATCTGGGCCACGGGCTTTGCGCTGGACTACGGCTGGATGAAGCTGGACGCCTTTGATGCCAAGGGCCGCCCCGTACATGACCGCGGCGTGTCGCATGTGCCCGGGCTTTATTTCCTGGGTCTGCCGTGGCTGTCGCGTCGTGCCTCGCCGTTCATCTGGGGCGTCTGGCACGATGCCGAATATCTGGCGGGGCAGATCGCCTTGGCGGGTAAGGCCCCGGAAACCGCTTTGCACAGCGCCGGGCGGGACTGACAGCCGGGCGCCACGCTGAACCGGTAAAGCCTCGCGTCATGATCCTGATCAATGTGGGGCGCGCACCGGCTGTTAAGATGACCCCCATTGGTTGGTTTCGGCCTGGACCACGAAGGGGACATCATGCTGCAGATCAGGATCCACGGGCGCGGGGGCCAGGGCGTTGTGACAGCGGCGGAAATGCTGTCCATCGCGGCGTTCGAGCAGGGCCGGCATGCGCAGGCTTTCCCCAGCTTCGGCTCGGAGCGTACGGGGGCGCCGGTGGTGTCGTTTTGCCGGATCGACGACCGCCCGATCCGCTCCCGCGAGCCGATCAGCGCGCCGGATGCGCTGATCATTCAGGATGCGCATCTGTTGCATCAGATTGATGTGTTCCAGGGATTGGCGCCCAACGGCTATGTGCTGATCAACTCAGGCCGCAGCATTTCAGAGCTGGGGCTGGACGAGGTCGCGGCGAAGATGCCGCCGGGCCGGATGATCACGCTGGATGCGACCGAGATTGCGATAAAGCACCTTGGCCGCCCGCTGCCCAATGCCGTGCTGCTGGGCGGGTTCGCCGCGCAGACCGGGATGATCACGCTGGACGCGGTGATCCATGCGATCCACGACAAGTTCAAGGGCGCCGTCGCGGACAAGAACGCCGCTGCCGCGACCGAAGCCTATGGGATGCTGGCCCAGAAGGAGACGCTATGATTGGCCAAATGGAAGGCTCGCAAGCCGTCGCGCAGTCGGTGGCGCTCTGTCGGCCCGATGTGATCTGCGCCTATCCTATCTCGCCCCAGACCCATATCGTCGAGGGGCTGGGCGCGCTGGTGAAGGGTGGGGTCTTGGCGCCGTGCGAGTTCCTGAACGTCGAAAGCGAATTTGCCGCGATGAGCGTGGCGATTGGTGCCTCGGCGGCGGGGGCGCGCAGTTATACCGCCACCGCCAGTCAGGGGCTGCTGTTCATGGTCGAGGCGATCTACAACGCCTCGGGTCTTGGCTTGCCCATCGTGATGACGGTGGCCAACCGGGCCATCGGTGCCCCGATCAACATCTGGAACGACCATTCCGACAGCATGAGCCAGCGCGATTGCGGCTGGCTGCAACTGTTCGCCGAAAGCAATCAGGAGGCGGTGGACCTGCACATTCAGGCGTTCCGGCTGGCCGAGGAATTGTCGATGCCGGTGATGGTTTGCATGGACGGGTTCATCCTGACCCATGCCTATGAGCGGCTGGATATCCCCGATCAGGCGCAGGTGGATGCGTTTCTGCCGCCCTATGAGCCGCGCCAGGTGCTGGACCCGGCCGATCCGGTGTCGATTGGCGCGATGGTGGGGCCGGAGGCGTTCATGGAGGTGCGCTATCTCGCCCATGCCAAGCAGACCATGGCGCTGGATTTGATCCCCGAGATTGCGGCGGAGTTTCAGGCGCAGTTTGGCCGGGCGGCGGGGGGGCTGGTGCGAAGCTATCGCTGCGAGGATGCCGAGACCATCGTTGTGGCCTTGGGCTCGGTGGTGGGCACACTGGAAGAGACTGTGGACGCCTTGCGGGGCGCGGGGGAGAAGATCGGGATTCTGTCGATACGGTCCTATCGCCCGTTCCCGCTCGCCGCAGTGCGAGCGGTGCTGAAAGGCGCCAAACGGGTGGTTGTGCTGGAGAAAAGCTTCTCTGTCGGCATGGGCGGCGTGGTGTCCGCCGATGTGCGCATGGCGTTGTCAGGCATTCAGTTGCGCGGTTACACCGTCGTTGCGGGATTGGGAGGGCGGCCAATCACGCAAGTGTCGCTGACGCGGATGCTGGCCGAGGCGGTGGCGGACCGGTTGGAGCCGCTGACGTTCCTTGACCTGAATCATCAGATCGTTGACCGGCAGCTTGCGCGGGAGGCCACCATGCGCCGCAGCGGCCCGATTGCGGAAAACCTGCTGCGCGATATCGGCGGAAAGACGGTGGTGTCCGCATGACACAAGAGGTCAAATTCTATCAGACCGGCACGTTCACCGTGGGTAACCGCCTGCTGGACCCGGACCAACGCACGGTCCAATCCTCGATCGCGCGGGACAACTCGCTGACCTCGGGCCACCGCGCCTGTCAGGGCTGCGGCGAGGCTTTGGGCGCGCGCTATGCCGTGGATGCGGCGATGCGGGCCACGAATGGCCAGTTGATCGCCGCCAACGCGACCGGGTGTCTGGAGGTGTTCTCGACGCCTTACCCGGAAACCAGCTGGAAACTGCCCTGGATGCACAGCCTGTTCGGCAATGCGGCGGCGGTGGGCTCGGGCATCGCGGCGGCGCTGGCGGTGAAGGCCAAGAAGGCCGGGCTGGAGCGCAGCGCCACGCGCGTCATCGCGCAAGGCGGCGACGGCGGCACGACGGACATTGGTTTCGGCTGCCTGTCGGGGATGTTCGAGCGCGATGATGACGTGCTGTACATCTGCTATGACAATGAAGGCTATATGAACACCGGCGTGCAGCGGTCCTCCGCTACGCCGCCCGCCGCGCGCACCGCCACCACCATGCCGCTGGGCCCCAATCCGGGCGAGGAGTTCGGCAAGGGCAAGAACGTGCCGCTGATCGCCGTGGCACACGAAATCCCCTATGTCGCCACCGCCACCGTCGCTGATCTTCACGATCTTGAGGCCAAGGTGCAAAAGGCCATGACCTTTCACGGCGCACGCTATCTGCATGTGTTCGTGCCCTGTCCCCTGGGCTGGGGCTCTGCGAGTTGCGATACGATCAAGCTGGCGCGTCTTGCGCATGAGACCGGCATCTTCCCGCTGTTCGAAGCCGAACATGGCGAGATCACCGCCGTCTCCAAAATCCGCCGCCGCCAACCGGTTGATGACTACCTGCGCCTGCAAAAGCGCTACGCCCATTTGTTCGGCGCCCATCCTCGTCCCGATATCGTAGCGCGGCTGCAAGCGATGGCAGACAAGAACATC
>JANLQT010000107.1:0-4928 GCA_031368035.1 Rhodobacterales bacterium
CCCGCTGCGCCACGCGCTTACCGCCAAGCCTGACGGGACGATTGCCCCGATCCAGTGGCAGGGGCTGGACCTGCGCTTCCACGCGCTGAAGCGGGCCGAGGAGGGGCCGGGGCATATTCTGCGGATGTCGGAAGTGGCCGGGCGGCGCGGCACGGTCAGTTTTCAGCACGCGCAAGGCGTTCAGGCCGTCCCGGTCGATGGGTTGGAACGCCCAATGCAAGATGGGCCGGAGGTGACGCCGTTTCATCTGATGTCGCGGCGGTTTTGAAGGCCCCGCGCGGGAGTCGGGGTAACCCCCGACCTACATGCGGGGGGTAGGTCGGGGGATACCCCGACTCTGCGACCTCAATTCACCTTGCGCACCGGCATGAAGGGCAGCGGCGCCACCGGCACGCCGTCTTCCAGCAATGCGCGCGCCTCTTCCGGCTTGGCCTCGCCGTAGATTGACCGTTCCGGCACATCGCCCGCGTGCATCTTGCGCGCCTCGGCGACGAAATTCAGCCCGACATAGTCCGAAGTTTCCGTCACATGACGGCGCATCGCGGCCATGGCCACTTCCACCTCGCTTTGCGGGCGGGTCAGGTCGGGTTTGCCCCCGCCATGGGCGACGGCGGGGGCCATCAGGGCCTTGGTCACCTCGGACGAGCCGCAGATCGGGCAGGCCAGATGACCGGCGGTTTGCACGGCGTCAAACCCGGCCGCCGAGGCGAACCAGCTTTCGAACCGGTGACCCGACGTGCAGGACAGGGCGAAACGAATCATGAGGGGAACGCGTGTTGCATCATCTCTGACCTAAGTGGCAGAGAGTGACGCGAATTCAAGGGGTCGCCGGGCGCGGGGCCCCGGTCAGGGGGCTGGCGTCTTCGGCCAGTGCGGCCAGAAGCGCGCGCAGCGCGGGTTCCATCACCTGCACGGCGGCCTTGGCCGGTTTGAACCATTTGCGCCGCCGCTGACCGCGTTCGGGGAATTTGGCGACCAGGCGTTCCACATGCAGGGGAAACACCTGAACTTCGCAGCGCAGCGCTTCCTGACGTTTGCGGAACAGCTTATCGTAGTCAAAAGAGCCCAGCACCTCGGTGGAAAGCTGTCCCTGAACCCCGGCTTCTTCCCAAGCCTCCAGCGCCGCCGAGGCGCCCGCGTCTTTGCCCGAGATGATACCGCCCTTGGGGATCACCCAGCGTCCGGTTTCCCGGCTGGTGATCAAAAGCACCTGTACACCCTTGCGGTGGCGGCGCCAGCACAGGGCACCCACTTGCGGGGCACCGACTTGTAGGGCACCGACTTGTAGGGCACCGACTTGTGGGGCACCGACTTGTGGGGCACCGACTTGTGGGGCACCGACTTGTGGGGCACCGACTTGTGGGGCACCGACTTGTGGGGTGCCCACTTGCGGGGCATCCGTAAGGGGGTCGCCAAGGGGGAGTCCCGTGGCGGTCAGAGGCGCAGATGCATCATTGGCAATGGCTAAAACACTGGCGTTCATGGCTGCTCAAATTCCTGGTGCCCGTCTTTGCTTGCGCTTCCTTGCTGAGGCGGCATGCGGCGGACTTGTTCAGATGATCGCACAGAATGCGGTTTCCCTCAACGTTTTACCGAGGCTTCACGCCCATTTGCGATGAACCTACGCCGGTTTTCCCGTCAAAAACTGCCGCGTGCCACAAGATGCGGCGTGATCAGCTTGTGCTCGGCCGTTTTGCGCCCGCCAATGCGGCTGAGCAGGGCTTCGGTCGCAATCTGGCCCAGACTCTGACCTTCCTGGTCCATGCTGGCCAGATCGATCAGCGGCAGCGCCGCCACCGGAGAATTGTCATAGGCGATCAGCGCCAGATCCTCGGGCACTCGCAGGCCCATCTGCCGGGCCATGTTCAGCAGGGGCACCCCGTCCAGATCGGACCAGACGAACAGCGCGCGGGGGCGGTCGGGACGGTGGAGCATCGCTTCCAGCTTGGCCCAGCGTCCGGCGTCCAGATTGTCGAACCGGGTGATTCGCGCCGGGCCAAGCCCTGCCGCCTCGATCGCGCTGCGAAAGCCGATCTCGCGCTGGGGGGCCACATTCTCCAGTTGGTCGGCTTCCGGCCCGAGGCTGATCATGGCGATGTCGCGGTAACCCTTGGCCAGGAAGGCCTCGACCGCAAGCCTGGCCCCCGCGCGGTCGTCACTGTTGACGGTGTCGAAGCCGGTCGCGGTCGCCTCGTGGTGGCCGATCACCGAGATCGGGATTTGCCTTGCAAAGGTTTCCAGCGTCTGGCCCGACAGTTGCGCCGCCACCATGACGACGCCGTCCATGTGGTTGTCGATCATCTGCTCGATCAGTTTGGCCTCCATCGGCATCTTGGCGGCGCCGACGCCCAGCAGCACCTTGAACCCGGCGGCATCCGCCACCCCGGCAATCCCGTCAAAGACCTGGCTCAGGAACGGATTGTCGATGCCGACCAGCAGCACGCCCAGCGTATAGGTCTGCCCTCGCATCCCGCGCGCCGCGACCGAAGGGCGATAGCCCAGCCGTTCAATCGATTCCACCACGTTCTGCCGCAGCGCCTCGCTGACGCCGTAAGCGTTGCGCATGACTTTCGAGACGGCAGCGACCGAAACGCCCGCGTCCTCCGCCACGGTGCGGATCGTCACCCGTCCTGCGGGCAGGGGCTGTTGCCCGGTGTCGGCCATTTATTCCTCCGCTCTGCCGACGCTATGCAAAAAAAACTTGCACGGCAATAAGTCTTGTAGAATGTTCTACGTAGAACGGTGCACGGAATCGCGCGGGGAGGGATTCGCGCAGCCTGTGCCGTCTGGGAGGATGCTTTTATGGGCCTCGATAGGCTGATCCGCAGCGAGTCTGCGGCCGGAAAACTGCGTGCAACGCGGATGTGGACGGGACAGATGATTGCGCCGGACTGCGATGGCGGTCAGGGCACGCGCGCCAGCTTTGTGGTGAAGACCTTCGACTTGGAAAAAGTGCCCGGCGAGGCGCTTTTGCACATCACGGCGCAGGGCCTGTATCGCGCCTTTGTCAACGGGATGCGGGTTGGCGACGACCTTCTGACCCCCGGCTGGACCTGTTATGACGACCGGATCGCGTTCCAGACCTATGATATAGCGCCCTTGTTGAACGCGGGCCCCAACCGGATCGAGATCTGGCTGGGCGATGGCTGGTATCGCGGCCGCCTGATGTGGGAGGTTAATCCGCTGGTCAACATCTGGGGCAGCCGGATGGCCGCACTGGCCGAGGTTGTCGTGGGCGGCAAGGTTGTGGTGGCGACGGATGCCAGTTGGAAATCCGGCGTCCTGCCAGTGCTGGCGAACGGGATCTACTATGGCGAGGACGTGGACGCCCGCGTCAGTCCCATCGAAAGCACCGGGGTCGAGGTGCTGGACTTCGACACTGGCCTGCTGGTCCCGCACGAGGCGGGCGGGGTCAAGGAACTGCCGCCGATTGCCCCCGTGGACCAATGGACCGACGAGGGGCGCGAGGTTTATGACTTCGGCCAGAACGCGGGCGGCTATGTACGGTTCACCGTGCAGGGCGAGGCGGGGGCGACGCTGCGGTTCCAGTTTTCCGAAGTGCTTGGCCCGAACAAGGTGTTCGACAACCGCAACTACCGCTCGGCCCGGGCAGTAATCCACTACACGCTGAAGGGCGGCGCGCCAGAGACTTACGCGCCGATGTTCACCTTCTTCGGTTTTCGCTATGCCCGCGTGACTGTGACCGGCTCGGCGAAGGTCACGAAGATCGACTTCGTGCCGATTTCCTCGGTGCCGGTCATGGCCGGGGGGTTCACCTGCGGCGTGCCGGAAGTGAACCGGCTGGTGATGAACACGGTCTGGTCGCAAAGGTCGAACTTCATCGAAGTGCCCACCGACTGCCCGCAGCGCGACGAACGGCTGGGCTGGACCGGGGACGCTCAGGTGTTCGCGGGCACGGCGTGCTGGCTGGCGGACAGCGAGCGCTTCTTGAAGAAATACCTGCGAGACGTGATGCACGACACACGCCCCGATGGCGCGGTGCCGCATTTCTCGCCCGATCCGACGCGGATCAAGCCGATCGAAGGGCGCGGCGACTGGGCGGGATCGACGGGTTGGGGCGATGTGATCACGGTGATGCCGTGGCAGCTTTACCTGCACTACGGCGACAAGGGCGTGCTGGAGGAGTGCTTCCCCACAATGCTGCGCTGGCTGGACTATATGTGGTCGATTTCGGACGGTCCGGTGATCCATCCCCCGTCAGGCTGGGGCGGCAAGGGGTTCACCTTTGGCGACTGGATTCAACCCGTCGGCGACAACCGCAAACCGCGCCCGACCATTGCCGATGATTGTGCGGCGACGCTGTATCACTTCATCTCGACCGATCTGGCCGCGAAGATCGCAGGGGTTCTGGGCAAGACCGAGGACGAAGCCCGTCTGAAGGCCCGCGCCGAGGTCATCCGCGCGGCGTTCAAGCATGAGTTCTTCTCGCCCTCGGGCCGGATCGCGCATAACGACATGACCTCGTGGAGCCTTGCCTTCCTGTATGGCCTGGTGCCGCCCGAATACTACGACGCCGGGAAAGCCTATTTCCGCAAGGTCGTGGAAGACGCCGACGGCCTGATCGGCACCGGCTTCATTGGCACTCCAGCCTTGCTGCCCGCGCTGACCTTGCACGGCATGGCCGACCTTGCCGAGAAGATATTCCTGAACCGCAAGGTTCCGGGCTGGCTGTACCAGGTCGACAACGGCGCGACCACAATCTGGGAACGCTGGGACGCCTTGGGCGAAGATGGCACGATCTACGACCCCGACATGAACAGCTACAACCACTACGCTTACGGCGCGGTGTGTCAGTGGTTGTTCGAGGGGGTCGCGGGGATTGCGCCGCGCGAAGATGCGCCGGGGTTTGACGTCATCACGCTGGACCCGCTGATCCTGCCCGCGCTGTCGCCGGTCGCCGCGTGGCA
>JANLQT010000109.1:0-5328 GCA_031368035.1 Rhodobacterales bacterium
GATGCGGGTTGAGTCGATGGCGATGCGGGTTTCGGCGCGGTTTACGAGGCGATCCGAGGCGTCGAAGATTTGCGCCCCGGCGCGGGTGACGACGGCCCAGTCGCCTTCCTCAAGGTAGGCGATGCGGTCGGTTATGGGCGCGAGGGCGATTGCGTCGGAGCCGACAAACATCTCGCCGGTGCCGTGGCCGATGGCGAGGGGGGAGCCGCGGCGGGCGGCGATGATGAGGTCTTGCTCGCCGTCGAACAAGAAGCACAGGGCAAAGGCGCCGGTCAGGCGCTTGAGGGTCTGGCGGGCGGCCTCGGTGGGGGTGGCGCCAAGGTCTATCAGGTGGCGGGCAAGTTGGGCGATCACCTCGGTGTCGGTTTCGGATTCGAAGGTCAGGCCCTTGGCGGTGAGTTCTTCGCGCAGGTCGCGGAAATTCTCGATGATGCCGTTGTGCACGACGGCGACCGGGCCGGAGCGGTGGGGGTGGGCGTTGGTGGTGGTCGCGGCGCCGTGCGTGGCCCAGCGGGTGTGACCGATGCCGGAATGGCCGGGGAGAGGGTCGTGGACGAGAAGGTCGGAGAGGTTCACCAGCTTGCCGACCGCGCGGCGGCGATCGAGTTTGCCGTGGTTGATCGTGGCGAT
The DNA here is from genome assembly GCA_031368035.1 of Rhodobacterales bacterium. GTDB lineage: Bacteria > Pseudomonadota > Alphaproteobacteria > Rhodobacterales > Rhodobacteraceae > Stagnihabitans. Next base: position 631 of record JANLQT010000109.1, read on the forward strand.
GCCGGCAGAGTCATAGCCGCGGTATTCGAGGCGGCGGAGCGCCTCGACGAGGGTGGGGGCGACCTCGTGATGGCCGAGCACTCCGATGATTCCGCACATTGGATTATCCGTTCTTTTTGGGATGTGTCACGGAAATGATGGGTGAATCACCCATCCTACAAGGCACCCGCAGGATGGGTGATTCACCCATCATTTCGAGGCCTTTGCCGCTTTGATCGCGCGGAGACGGTCCATGATCCGTATCGCCATGCCGGGCTTGGTGTCCTGGCGCGAGCGGGCGATGGCGAGGGCTTCGGCGGGGACGTCCTTGGTGATGACGGAACCGGAGGCGGTCATGGCGCGGTCGCCGATGGTCACCGGGGCGATCAGCATCGTCGCGGAGCCGATGAAGACGTTGCGGCCGATCTCGGTGCGGTGTTTCAACACGCCGTCGTAGTTGCAGGTGACGGTGCCGGCGCCGATGTTGGTGTGTTGGCCGATATGGGCGTCGCCCAGATAGGTCAGGTGGCCGACCTTGACGCCCTCGTCGAGGACGGCGTTCTTGATCTCGACGAAATTGCCGACATGGACGTCTTCGGCCAGTTCCGCGCCGGGGCGCAGGCGGGCGAAGGGGCCGACCGTGGCGCCGCGCGAGATGTGGCAGCCTTCGAGGTGGCAGAAGCCCTTGACCTCGGCGCCGGATTCGATGGTCACGCCGGGGCCGAAGATCACATTGGGGCCGATGATGGCGTCGCGGCCAATAAAGGTGTCGAGGGCGAAGAATACGGTTTCGGGGGCGGTGAGAGTGACGCCGTTGTCAAGGGCCTCGGCGCGCATGCGCGACTGGAAGGCGGCTTCGGCTTCGGCGAGTTGGGGCCTGGTGTTGATGCCGAGGGTTTCGGCCTCGGGGCAGATGACGTAGCCGACGGAGAGGCCTTCGCGGCGGGCGATTTCGACGATGTCGGTCAGGTAATATTCTTCCGAGGCGTTGGCGTTGGTGATCTGGGAGACGAGGCGGAACAGGGTTTTCGCCTCGGCGCAGACGACACCGGAATTGCACAGGGGGATGGCGCGTTCAGCTTCGGTCGCATCCTTCCATTCGGTGATCTTTTCAAGCTGATCGCCATTGACGATCAGGCGGCCGTAGCGGCCAGGATCGCGGGGGATGAAGCCGAGGATGACCACGGCGTGCGCCGCACGGGCGTCCAGCATGGTTTGCAGCGTCTCGGCGCGCACGAAGGGGGTGTCGCCGTACAGGACGATAGCCTCGCCGGGGGCATTTGCCAGCAGCGGCGCGGCTTGCGCCACGGCGTGGCCGGTACCGAGTTGCGGGTCTTGCACCACGCAGTCCACCGCCTCGTCAAAGGCGGCGGCGGCTTTGGCGACCTCTGCCGCGCCGTGGCCGGTGACGACGACCATGCGGGACGGCTCCAGCGCGCGACCGGCGGCCAGAGCATGGTGCAGCATCGGCACGCCGCCGAGGCCGTGCAGCACTTTGGGCGTGTCGGAGTTCATCCGTGTGCCCATCCCTGCCGCCAGAACGATCAGCGAAACCTGCATCTGCTCACTTCCTTCTTGGTGCGCCCGTTTTACCCGGGACAGGCGGGGGGGCAAGGGCTTATGGCTCACGCCGTGTTACAGGAAAAAAAAGGCTGGGGGGTTTGACACCCCCCAGACCCCCGGTCGGATATTTGGGGAAGATGATTGGGGGGGATGGTTCGTGCGCGGTTTTGCGTTCGAGGCAGATTGCGGCGTTGGTCGGGAATGGCTAACGTTTCGCGCAGACGCGTTTTTGAAACAAGGGTATCAAACCGTGGTCGAGCTTGCCCTTTCGATCGCCTCGACGATCATTGCCAATGCCGCAGGGGTGCTGCTTGCGGCAGCCTTGCTGACCGGGTTCAAGATTGATGCCATGTCGTTCGTGGTCGTGCTGTTGGTGTTCACCGGGGTGATGATCCTGACCGGGCCGCTGGTGACCAAGGTCGCGGTGACCAGCATGCCGCAAATCCGGGGCAGCATTTCACTCGTCTGGGCGTTTCTGGGGCAGAAAGTCACCGAATGGCTGATGGCGGGGTTCGATATCGGCGGGCTGTCGAATTGGCTGGCGGCGACGCTGCTGGTGTGGCTGGGGTCGTTGCTGGCTGAGATTCTGCTGCCGATCTATGTGTTCAAGAGCCTGCGGTCCGGCAACGGGCCGAATGTACGCATCGGCTGAGGAGACAGCGCGCGGGGCCTGCCGGGCCGCGCGCCGGGCAGGACACAACATGCGCTGCGTCGTTTTTGATCTGGATGGCACGCTGGCCGATACCAGCGCGGACCTGCTGGCTGCTGGCAACGCCTGTTTTGAGGGGCTGGGGCTGGGCTCGCCGCTGGGGCCGGGGGATGCGATCACCGCCGGGCAGGGCGGGCGTGCGATGCTGCGCCTGGGCTTTGCGCGGACCGGCGGCACCGGGGGCGAGACGGCGGTGGACCGGGAATATCCGAAACTGCTGGTGGCCTATGCCGAGGTGATCGACCGCGAGACGACGATCTATCCGGGTGCCGTCAAAGCCATCGAGCGCTTGCGGAGCGAGGGCTTTGCCTGCGCGGTCTGCACCAACAAGCCCGAGGGCCTTGCGGACGAATTGCTGCGCCGCCTTGGGATGCGCGGCCTGTTCGGGGCGCTGGTGGGGTCGGATACGCTGGCGGCCCGCAAGCCCGATCCCTTGCCCTACCGGGAGGCGGTCACGCGGGCGGGCGGGCAGGTCGCACGGTCCTTGCTGGTGGGCGACACGCCGACTGACCGGGACACTGCGCGGGCGGCGGGGGTTCCGTCGGTTCTGGTGACCTTTGGCCCCTTGGGCCTTGGGGTGGCCGCGTTGCAGCCCGCGGCGCTGCTGGACCATTTCGACGACCTGCCGGCCCTTGCCGGGCGGTTGCTTTTCTGAAACAAAACCGGAACACATAGTGGTTTTGAGGCAATCATGTTGAACCCGTCCGGGGCTGCCCCGTCGCGCAATGCCATGATCTTCGTGATGATCACCGTTTTTCTGGACATGGTGGCCTTCGGCATCGTGATTCCGGTGTTTCCGGCGCTGATCACCTCGGTCGGCCATGTCAGCATGGGCGAGGCGGCCAAGATCGGCGGCTGGATGGCGGCGGGCTATTCCATCGCGCAGTTCCTGTTCGGGCCCTTGCTGGGCAACCTTTCGGACCGTTTCGGCCGCCGGCCACTGCTGCTGCTGGCGATCTTCGGGCTGGCTTTCGATTTTCTGTTGCAGGCGGTGGCGCCGACGCTGGGCTGGTTCTTTCTGGGCCGGGTCATCGCGGGCCTGTGCGGCGCGTCCTGGATCATCGCCAATGCCTATGTGGCCGATGTCACCCCGCCGGATGAGCGGGGCCGCGCCTTCGGCATCATGGGCGCGGCCTTCGGCCTTGGCTTCGTGATCGGCCCGGCAATCGGCGGCATTCTGGGCGAGTTCGGGCCGCGCGTGCCGTTCTATGTTGCCGCGGCGGTCGGGGCGATGAACTTCCTGTATGGGCTGTTCGTGCTGCCGGAATCGCTGAAGCCGGAAAACCGCCGGGCCTTCGAATGGCGCCGCGCCAATCCGTTCGGCGCCTTCCGGGTGTTCCGCAGCTACAACGGCGTCGTGCCCATGCTGGCCGTGATGGGCGGGTTCTTCTTCTTCACCTCGGTCTATCCGGCGATCTGGCCCTTCTGGGGGATGGAGAATTTCGGCTGGTCCCCGGGCATGGTCGGCGGCACGCTGGCGATTTTCGGCGTCATCATGGCGGCGTTTCAGGGCGGTCTGTCGGGGCCGATGGTCAAGTGGTTCGGCGAGGCGCGCACCGTGATGATCGGGCTGATCTGCTCCGCGATCGCCGCGGCGGGCTATGGCGTCGTCGGATCGCTTTGGGCCGTGGTGGCGCTGATGCTGGTGCATGGGCCCGAGGGGTTCATCCATCCGATGCTGACCGCGCTGATGTCCCAGCGCGTGCCCGAGGATGCGCAGGGCGAATTGCAAGGCGGCCTGTCGGCGCTGATGAACATTGCGATGCTGCTGGGCACGGTGTTCTTCACGCAGGTGTTCGGCTATTTCCTGTCGCCCGCCTCGCCCTGGCAAAGTCCAAACGTCGCCTTTCACTTGGCGGCGGCGGGACTGGTGTTGACCTTGGGTCTGTTCCTGTGGCTGATCGGCCATGACGGACGCAAGGCAGGCGCAGATGCAGGAGCGGTTTGAGGGCAGTTTCACCCAGCAAGAGCCGATCCCCGAGGCGGGGATCGAGGCGGCGTTGGCCGTGTTGCGGCATGGGCGGCTGCACCGCTATAACACGGCGCCGGGCGAGATAGCGGAGACAGCGCTGCTGGAGGTAGAGTTCGCGGCGCTGATCGGGGCGCGGTATTGCCTTGCGGTCGCCTCGGGCGGTTATGCCTTGGGCTGTGCGCTTAGGGCCTTGGATCTGGCGCCGGGCGAGCCGGTTCTGACCAATGCCTTCACTCTGGCCCCGGTGCCGGGGGCGATTGCGGCGGCGGGGGGGCGGCCGGTGTTCGTGGAAATCACCGAAGATCTGGTGATCGATTTCGCCGATCTGGAGGCGAAGGCGAAAGCGACGGGCGCACGGCTGTTTCTGGTCAGCCACATGCGGGGGCATCTGGCTGATATGGATGCGCTGATGCGGCTTTGCGACGCCTTGTGCCTGACGGTGATCGAGGATTGCGCCCATACGATGGGGGCGGCG
>JANLQT010000118.1:0-2768 GCA_031368035.1 Rhodobacterales bacterium
GGCGGCAAAATTGCTGAATTTCACCAAGGCGGCGGCGCAGTGCAATGTTTCGCAACCTGCCCTGACCAAGGCGGTCAAATCGCTGGAAGCCGAACTCGGCGCACCGGTGTTTCACCGCGAAGGCAAGAAAGTGCTGCTGAGTGATTTTGGCCGATCGTTGCTGCCGCACTTGCAGCACATCCTGCACGAGACCGAGGCGACCCGGAACCTTGCCGACAACTTCAGGCTGCTGAACAACGTGCCGATCCGGCTTGGGGTGATGTCAACCATCGGGCCGGTGCGACTGTCGCGCTTTCTGGCCAAGTTCCAGACCGACCATCCCGGGGTCGAAGTCGCCGTGAGTGAATGCGCCGCCCAAGATTTGAAAACCCGACTTGAAAATGCCGATCTTGATCTGGCGGTGTTGAATGCGATGGGTGATGCACGCGGCAACTTCACGGTCCATGATCTTTACAAGGAACGTTATGTCGTCATCTTTCCGCCCGATCACCGTCTGGCCAATCTGAACGCGATCAAACTCAGCGATCTGAATGGTGAACCCTATGTGGACCGGCTGTCATGCGAGTTGCGCGAAACGGTCATGGAGGTCTGCCGCAGCCACAATGTCACGCTCTATGCGCGCTTTCGCTCGGAACGAGAGGATTGGGTGCAGGCCATGGTGCTGGCACGGATCGGCTTTGCCTTCATGCCGGAATGTTCGGTCACCTTGCCGGACCTGCTGCAGCGCCCCTTGATCGACCCCGAGGTCAGCCGCACGATTTCGCTGCTCAGCGTGCCGGGAAGACCCTTTAGCCCTGCCACCGCCTCCATGGTCAGGGCCGCGCAAAGGTTCCCTTGGCCGGGGTAACCTGATCCAAAACGGTGGTTGGCAAAATCGGAACACATGGGGCTGGTCGAAATAGTGTTCTGGACCTGCGGCCCCCCAAGTGGCTTGATGGGTTTCAAGAACGGTTGCTGTCGGCCACGGGTGGAGTTCCCATTTGGGAAATGACGTCAGAAGTAGGTCTTGGCGGAGTGAATTGAGGTTAACGCTGGAGAGAATGATGCAGAATGATCTTATGCGGTGGTTTGGCCTTTCGGTCCCCATTCTTCAGGCACCAATCGGCTCCGCGGCGACGCCTGATCTGGTGACTGCCGTCGGAAGCGCCGGGGCAATGGGATCGCTGGCGCTAACCTGGACCTCGCAAGAGGTGGCGGCGCAGCGGATTTCCGCGCTGAACGCGACCGGGTTGGCCTATTTCGTCAACTTCGTGCTGCGCTTTGGCACGGCTGGTCCGCGCGCAGCCAGTTTGCTTCGGCCTCCTTGCATGACGCTTTCCTGGGGGTGCGACCGCGAAACCATCGCAATTGCAAAAGCGCAGGGCACCAGGGTGGGGGTGCAGGTCGGCAGCGCCGACGGAGCCGCCGCCGCCATCGCCGCCGGGGCCGACTTTGTCATCGCGCAGGGGATGGAAGCGGGCGGTCATGTGCAATCCACCACGCCTTTGGGCACGTTGTTGCCTGCCGTACTGGCCATCGCTGGCCCGGTGCCAGTCGTGGCGGCAGGCGGCATTGCCCGCGCCGAGGAGATCGCGACCTGTTTGAAACAGGGTGCGCAGGCGGTAATGATGGGTACCCGCTTCGTTGCCACGGCGGAAAGCCATGCCCATGATGCTTACAAGCAGGCGCTGGCGGCAGGTGGCCGCGACACGAGCTTTACCATCTGTTTCGATTTGACCTGGCCGTTTGCCCTTCATCGCGTCCTGCGCAACAGCACGCTGGAAGCCTGGGAAGCGGCTGGCCACCCTGCCGCGCCAGATCGCCCGGGCGAAGGCGATGTGCTGTTTCATCAGAACGGCAGCCCTGTGCTGCGCTATTCGGACGAACCGCCCGATCGCGGAGCTTTGGGCGATGTGCGCGCAGGCAGTCTTTATGCCGGGACCGGGGTGCAACATATTGACAAGGTCGAACCGGCGGCGGTGCTGATCGCGCGGCTCTGGGCCGAAACCCAGCGGTTGCTCTGACCCAACAAGTTTGCCCGAGCGCTAAGGCGACATCGGATCAATTGCGAGCTTTTTTGAACTTCCGCAGAACCTGATGGGGTATCCGAACCGGACCGGCTCTGATGATGCGACCGCGCCCCGCAATTTCCAGCTTATCGAGGCGCCGAGATACCAAAAGGTCAAGCTATGTCTGATATCCAACCGGCCCTTCTGGCGACGGCGGCGGCCTCACTTCGCGACGGTACTTCCAGCTTGGCCAGGATCGCCGAGACGTGGTGATCGACCGTCTTGGCCGAAAGAAACAGTCGTTCCGCGATTTCGGCATTGGACTTGCCAGTGTTCAAGAGTTCCAGCACCTGCATCTGTCGCCGCGTCAACCCAACCGGGTTGGCCCGCGTGGATGCCCTCGGGCCGCGCGATCCTGGCATGACCTCGCCCGCATTGAAACGCTTGCGGACATGGGAAGCCACGGCGGTTGCCCCCAACTGATCAAGAATTACCAGCGATTGCTGCACCGCCTCGGCGTCACCCTCCAACAAAGCGAGGGCCTGAGCATAGGGGTCGCCGATGGCTTGCCACGCCAAGGCGGCCGCGCGCCAGTTTCCTTCGAGCGAAAATCGATAGGCCGGATGTGTCCCGGTTGGAATCGCAATTGCGCGCTCGGGCTCCAAAAGCCGTTGCCATGTCAGGGTTTGTTGCATTTGCAGTTCGGTCTTCGAAATGGAGCGGACCACGTCCATCCACTTTTAGGCTTGCTTGACGTCCTCCAGACCAAGCCACGCACGC
>JANLQT010000678.1:0-12005 GCA_031368035.1 Rhodobacterales bacterium
CCCGGCCCGCTCGCCCGCGCGCCCCACCTCACCCGCGCGCCCCGCCTCACCCGCACGACCCGCCTCATCCGCGCGCACCACCCGCGCGGCGGCATCCCGCGCTTCGGCGGACCGCAGCGCCTGCATCTGGCCCGCCAGCGCCTGCGCGGCCAGCCGCAGATCGCGGATCTGCCGCAAAAGCAGCACCACCAGCCCCAGCATCGCCATCGGCAGCGCCACGGCGAAGATCAGGAACAGGATGCCACTGGTGCCGCCGAGACCCGCAAGCCCCAGCCCCCAGACCAGCACAACAAGGGTCCAGACCAGTGCCACACCCGCGCCCAGCCATTCCATCAGCGCGCTGCCGGGGGATGCCAAGGCATCGGGCTGACCCAGCGGCAGCCTGCGATCGGGGGGGCGGCCGGTCATGGCGGGGTCAGGCGTAGCGGATCGAGACGATCTCGTAGCTGCGCGTGCCGCCTGGCGTGCGCACCTCCACCGAATCGCCTTCGTCCTTGCCGATCAGCGCGCGCGCCAGGGGAGAACGGATGTTCAGCAATCCCGCCTCCAGATTGGCCTCGACCTCGCCGACGATCGTATAGGTCTTTTTCTCGCCCGAGACTTCATCCGCCAGCGTGACCACCGCGCCGAACTTCACCGCGCCGGTGAACTTGGACGGGTCGATGATCTCGGCGCGCGACAGCACCGCTTCCAGTTCCTTCACCCGGCCCTCGATGAAGCTCTGCTTCTCGCGCGCGGCGTGATATTCGGCGTTTTCCGACAGATCGCCATGCTCGCGTGCTTCCGCAATGGCGCGGATCACGGCGGGGCGCTCCACCGATTTCAATTCTTTCAGCTCGTCATCCAGCGCGGTGAAACCGCCGCGGGTCATCGGGAACTTTTCCATGGCCGTCCACAGTCACTTTGCCCCGCGCCGGTTGCGCGAAGTCCGTCCGTTAAAAAACCAAGGCCACGGCCTTTTGGGGCCGCGACCTTGCACGTACCTCCACCTGACAGAACCGCGAGGCCGTTGTCCAGAGGCAAGGCAGCCCTAACGCCGCCTTTGCGCGCCATTCTGTCGCCCAAGGTCAGGCCATGGCCCGCGAAAGGGCCTATTTCCTTGAACAAAGCCCGGGAGGTTGACCAGGACCCCGCAGTCGGGCAATCAGCATCAGGGCCCGGATCAGGAGACTGCCACAATGACCGATATCCACCGCGAGGAAATGGAATACGACGTGGTCATCGTCGGCGGCGGGCCGGCGGGTCTGTCGGCAGCGATCCGGCTGAAGCAACTGGATACGAATCTGACCGTGGTGCTGTTGGAAAAAGGCTCGGAAGTCGGCGCGCATATCTTGTCAGGCGCGGTGCTGGACCCCTCCGGCCTTGATGCGCTGATCCCCGACTGGAAAGCCAAGGGCGCGCCGATCCAGACCAAGGTGACGTCGGACAATTTCATCATCCTCGGCCCGGCCGGTCAGCTGCGGATCCCGAACTGGCCGATGCCGCCCCTGATGTCGAACCACGGCAATTACATCGTCTCGATGGCCAATGTCTGCCGCTGGATGGCGGGACAGGCGGAAGCCTTGGGCGTCGAGATTTTCCCCGGCATGGCCTGTTCCGAACTGGTCTATGGCCCCGGCGGCGAAGTGCGCGGTGTGGTGGCGGGCGAGTTTGGCCGCAACCCCGATGGCACGCCCGGCCCCAACTATGAGCCCGGCATGGTGCTGGCCGGGAAATACGTCTTCCTCGCCGAGGGCGCGCGCGGGTCGCTGAGCAAAGAGGTGATGGCGAAATACGATCTGTCCGCCGGTCACGATCCGCAGAAATTCGGTCTGGGGATGAAGGAAATCTGGGAAATCGACCCCAAGAAACACAAGCTTGGCACCGTGACGCATACGATGGGCTGGCCCTTGGGCAGCAATGCCGGGGGCGGCAGCTTCATCTATCACCTTGAAAACAATCAGGTCTATGTCGGCTTCGTGGTGCATCTGAATTACGAGAACCCGCACCTTTACCCGTACATGGAATTCCAGCGCTTCAAGCATCACCCGATGATCGCTGACCTGCTGAAAGGCGGCAAACGCATCGCTTACGGCGCCCGCGCGATCACCGAGGGCGGCTTCCAGTCGATGCCGAAGATGGTGGCGCCCGGCGTCGCGCTGATGGGCTGTTCGGTCGGCATGGTCAACGTGCCGCGCATCAAGGGCAACCACAACGCCATGCTGTCCGGCAAGGCCGCCGCCGAAGCCGCCTTTGCCGCGCTGCAAGCCGGCCGCCGGGGCGACGAATTGTCCGCCTATGAGGCCGAGGTCCGCACCGGCGCCATTGGCCGCGACCTGAAGAAGGTTCGCAACGTCAAACCGCTGTGGAGCCGGTTCGGCCTGATCGTCAGCCTGATCGCGGGCGGCTTCGACATGTGGACCAACAACCTTCTCGGCCTGTCGATCTTCGGCACGCTCAGCCACCGCAAGAACGATGCCGAGGCCACCGGCAAGGCCAAGGATTTCAAGCCTATCGACTATCCCAAACCCGATGGCACGCTGTCTTTCGACCGGCTGACCAACGTCGCCTTCAGCTTCACCAACCACGACGAGAACCAGCCCGCCCATCTGAAGCTGATTGACCCCACGGTCCCGATTTCGGTGAACCTGCCCGACTATGCCGAACCCGCGCAGCGCTATTGCCCGGCGGGGGTCTATGAGGTGATCGCCGAACCCGGCAAGGCGCCGCGTTTCCAGATCAATTTCCAGAACTGCGTGCATTGCAAGACCTGCGACATCAAGGACCCGTCGCAGAACATCACCTGGACCACGCCGCAGGGTGGCGGCGGGCCGAATTATCCCAACATGTGACGGACTCAAACTCGGGCGGTCACGGGGATTTGCGCCCCTTGCCTGCCCGTGCCCCGATCCCTGATCCCGGCCCCGGTTGCCCAAGCCCGGCGGCCCGTCTAGGGTCGTGCCCAGTCCCGAGGAGCCGTTTCATGCCCGTCCGCCCCGCTCATCCTGCCAGACATCTGGGCATCGCACTCCTCCTCTGCCTGTCGATAGGCGCCGCGCCGGGGCTGGCCGATACTACCAAGCCCAAAGCCCGCCCCGAACCGGCCGCGGTGCAGGGGCTGCCCGACAGCCCCGCCGGCATCTATCTGGCGGCGCGGCTGGCCTCGTCGCAGAACGATATCGAAGCGGCGGTGGACCTTTATGCCCGCGCGCTGGCGCTGGACCCGGCCAATACTGCGCTTCTGGACGGCGCGGTGACGGCGCGGCTGTCCAGCGGCGATCTGGACGGCGCGGCGACGGCCGCCCGCGCGCTGCTGGACCTGAAGGGCAAGGGCCAGGCCGCCATTCTGGCCGTGGTGGCCGCCGATGCCAAGGCGGGCAACTTCGCCGCGATCCCGGCCGATCTGGCCACCGGCAGTTCCATTGGCGAGATGACCGACGGCCTGTTGCTGGCCTGGGCCGAACTGGGCCGGGGCAGCATGACGGGTGCCCTGGCCGCCTTCGACAAGCTGTCCACCAACGGCGCGATGCAGGGATTTGCCTTGTATCACAAGGCGCTCGCCCTCGCTCATACCGGCGATTTCGACGGGGCGCTGAAGATCCTGTCAGGGCCGGAAATCGGCAAGGTGCGCCTGTCGCGCCGCGCGCTGATCGCCCGGATCGAGGTGCTGGCCCAGCTGGACCGCCGCCCCGAAGCGCTGGACCTGATGAACCGCGCCTTCCCGCCGGGGCAGGATGCGGTGATAGACGCGCTGCGCACCAAACTGACCGGCACGGGTCCGGTGATCTTCGACGTCGTCACCTCGCCCACCGACGGGGTCGCGGAAGTGTTCTTCGACATGGCCGGCGCGCTGACCGGCCAGGCCGATGACGCCTATGTGCTGCTGTTCGCCCGCACAGCCGCTGCGCTGCGGCCGGGTCATGTCGAGGCGGTGATGCTGTCGGGCGAACTTCTGCGCCGCCTGGGCCAACTTGACCTTGCAGGGCAGACCTTTGCGATGATCCCGCCCAACAGCCCCGCCTTCATCGAAGCCCAGATCGGCCGCGCCCGCGCCGCACAGCAGGACGGCAAGGCCGACGCGGCGGCGGCGATCCTGCAGGACCTTGCCGCAACCTATCCGGGTGATGTGCGCGTGGTGCAATCGCTGGCCGACACGCTGCGCCGCCAAAGCCGCTTTGCCGAGGCGGTCACTCAATATGACACCGCGATCCGGCTGACCGGCACCCCGGGGCCGTTCGACTGGCCGATGTATTACGCCCGCGCCATCAGCCTGTCCGAACTGAAGCGCTGGCCCGAGGCCGAGGCGGATTTCCGGCGGGCGCTGGCGCTGGACCCCAACCAGCCGCAGGTGCTGAACTATCTTGGCTATTCCTACGTTGACCGGGGCGAGAATCTGGACGAGGCGCTGAAGATGATCCAGCACGCCGTGCTGGAGGCGCCCGATCAGGGCTATATCGTAGACAGTCTGGGCTGGGCGCTGTTCCGGCTGGGCCGCGTGCAAGAGGCGGTGGTGCCGATGGAGCGCGCCTCGATGCTGCTGCCGGTGGATCCGATCGTGACCGACCATCTGGGCGACGTCTATTGGTCAGTTGGCCGCAAGATGGAGGCGCGGTTCCAATGGCGCCGCGCGCTGAGCTTTCATCCGGCGGACGCCGACGCGGCCCGCATTACCCGCAAGCTGGAGATCGGTCTGGATGCGGTTCTGAACGAGGAAAAGGTCGCCGCAAGTCCCGCGCCTGCGGCAGACGCGGCGGCAGACCCGGCGGCAGACCCGATCCCCCCAGCGGCCCCTGCTGACAATGGCGGTTGAGCGCCTCGCCCGCGCCAAGATCAACCTCGCGCTGCATGTCACCGGCCAGCGAGGCGACGGGTATCACTTGCTCGATTCGCTGGTGGCTTTCGCCGAGACGGGCGACACGGTGCGAGTGGAAGCAGCTGGCTGCCTGAGCCTGACGATCGACGGGCCGATGGCGTCCGGCCTGCCGGTGACGGACGACAATCTTGTCCTGCGCGCCGCGCGGCTGTTCGGGGTCAGCCACGGCGCGCATATCCACCTGACCAAACGCCTGCCCATTGCCTCGGGCATCGGTGGAGGCTCTGCCGATGCGGCTGCAGCGCTTCTGGCGCTGTCGGACCTGTGGTCCCTGCCCCTGCCGCCGCCCGAAACGGTCCTGACGCTTGGCGCCGATGTGCCGGTCTGTCTGTCTGGCCGGCCAGCCCGGATGCAAGGCATCGGCGAGGTGGTGACGCCCTTGACCGCGCCCTTGCCCCCGGCCTGGGCGGTGTTGACCAACCCAGGCGTGGCAGTATCCACCCCCGCGATTTTCCGCGCCCTTGCCCAGAAATCAAACTCGGCCTTGCCCGAAACCCTTGGCCCCTGGCCTGACCTGTCGGCCTTCGCGCAGTTCCTGACCGCCCAGCGCAACGACCTCGCGCCCCCGGCCTGTGCACTGGAACCGGTGATCACCGACGTGCTTACCGCGCTGACCGCCCAACCCGGATGTGCCCTGGCCCGCATGTCCGGATCGGGCGCCACCTGCTTTGGCCTGTTCCCCAGCGAACCCGCCGCGAACGCCGCTGCCGAGGGCCTGCGCCGCGCCCATCCAGGCTGGTGGACCACTTCCGCGCGCCTCTCACACTGACCGGAGTGAAGCAGCGGAGGCTTCGCCAAGCCTTTTTGTTTCAAAAGAAGTTGGGGGTTTCACACCCCCAAACCCCCGTGGGGTATTTGGGGAAAGTGATTGTGGCCGAAGCAGGGAAGCAAGACTTGCGCCAAAGCAATTCACCGAGGCGCAAATACCTCCGGGGCCCCGGGCAGCGCCCCAGCGGCTGGCCACGCGGGCCAGCGCTCAGGTAAGCCGGGCCACCACATAATCGGCCAGATCGTCCAATATCGCGCGCAAGGGATGGTCGGGCAGCAGCGTCAGCGCCTTGCGCGCCCTCGCCGCCCAGTCCATCGCGGTCGCCCGCGCGGCCGCCATCGCCCCCGAGGACGCCAGCAGCGCTTGAGCCTGTTCCAGATCGCCGCCCTGCTGCGCGCCCGCCTCGATCACCCTGACCCAAAACGCCCGGGCGGCGGTATCGCCCATCGCATAGGCCTTGATCACCGGCAGCGTGACTTTGCGTTCCCGGAAATCATCGCCGACATTCTTGCCGATATCCCCGTTCGAAGCGCCGTAATCCAGCAGATCATCGGCGATCTGGAACGCGATGCCCAGGGCGTCGCCATAGTCGCGCAAGGCCTGAACCTGCGCCCGGGGGGCGCCGGCAATCTCGCCGCCCACCTCACACGCCGCCGCGAACAGCGCCGCGGTCTTGCCCCGCACCACTTGCAGATAGACCGCCTCGTCCGTCTTCAAATCCTGCGCCGCGGTCAGTTGCAGCACCTCGCCCTCGGCAATCGTGGCGCTGGCATCGGCGAGGATGTCCAGCACCCGCAGGGACCCCGCCTCGATCATCAGCTGGAAGCTGCGCGCGAACAGGTAGTCGCCAACCAGCACGGAAGATTTGTTGTCCCACAGCAGGTTGGCCGTCGGCCGTCCGCGCCGTTTGGTGCTTTCATCGACCACATCGTCATGCAGCAGCGTCGCGGTGTGGATGAACTCCACCGACGCGGCCAGCGCGATGTGGTGCTTGCCCGGATAATCGCACAGCTTGGCCGCCGCCAGCGTCAGCATCGGCCGCAGCCGCTTGCCCCCGGCCTCGACCAGATGCGCGGTGACTTCGGGGATGCGCGGCGCATGCTTGCTGGCCATCCGCTCGCGGATCAGCGCGTTCACCCCCGTCATTTCGCCCGACAATGCCTCGGCCAGCCGGTCAGGCGGCGTGCGCGCGTCCAGCTTAGTGCGGCGCTCCCCGGGCTTTCGCGCAGATTGGTCCAGGCTCATCTGATCCTCATGTCTCGACTTTGCCAAAGCCCCTGCGTAAGCCTTAGCCATGAAGCTGCTGTTCGCCACCAACGACCTGACCCGGATCGCCTTTGCCAAAGTGCTGCTTGCGGGCGAGGATATAGCCGCCTTTGAGCTGGACGTCCACACGAGCGTCCTTGAAGGATCGTCCTGGGCCGTGCCGCGCCGCCTGATGGTCGCCGACCGCGATCACTTCTTGGCATCCGCCATCCTGCGCGACAACGGGCTGATGGATGGGGGCTGATGGATGGGGGCTGACGGATGGGGGCTGACGGATGGATGACAGCCCGAGCGCAGACGCGGGCCTGACGCGAGACGCCTTTCTGGGCGGCAAACTGCACCTGTGGCAGCCCGTCAAAGGCTTTCGCGCCGCGACCGACCCGGTGCTGCTGGCCGCCGCCTGTCCGGCTGCCCCTGGGCAGAGCGTGCTGGACCTTGGCACCGGCGTCGGCTCTGCGGCCTTATGCCTCGCTGCAAGGGTGCCGGGGTTGGCCCTGACCGGGCTGGAACTGCAACCTTTCTACGCCGATCTCGCCCGCCGGAACGCCGCCGAAAACGGCGTGGCGCTGGACGTGCTGACGGGCGATCTTTCGCAGATGCCCGCCCAACTGCGCCGCAGCTTTGACCATGTCATCGCCAACCCGCCCTATTATGCGCGCGGCGGCACGCCCTCGCCCGACCGGGGCCGTGCTCTGGCCCTGCAGGGGGATCTGCCGCTGGCGGCCTGGGTCGATGCCGCTGCCCGCCGCCTGAAGGACGGCGGCACGCTGACGCTGATCTTCGGCACCGATGGCCTGACCGAGGTTCTGGGCGCGCTTGGCACCCGCCTTGGCTCGGCCCAACTGCTGCCCCTGACCCCGCGCGAGGGCCGCCCGGCGCTTCGGCTGATTCTGCGCGCGAAAAAGGGGGGCCGTGCCGCCTTGCGGCTTTTGCCCCCGCTGATCCTGCACCAAGGCGCGGACCATGACGGTGACCGCGACAGCTATTCTCCGCGCGCCGGTGAAATCCTGCGCTTTGGCGCCTCGCTGGAGGCCGAATTTGCCTGACCTTCGCCTGCTCTGTGCGCTTTAAGCCAAATCGCGCGCATCCGGCTGCCGCGCTCCTTGAAGATTTCGTGACAGAGGCCACGTTTCATGATGCACTGGCTGTGTTCAGACCATGCAGGAGGATCGCCTATGACCGTCGCATCCCATATCGCCGAGCTGAAGAAAAAGCACGAAGCCCTGTCCGACACAGTCGAGCGGGCCCAGCGCGCCCCCAGCATCAGCGATGCCGAGATTGCCGATCTGAAGAAGCAGAAACTGAAGCTGAAGGAAGAAATTTCGCGTCTGGCCGCGCACTAGGCGGGCTTAGAGGCGAGGGCCGCAAGGCCCGCTCCACCCACAATCAGCGCTGCCGACAAGGCCAGACCGGGCGTCGCTTCGCCATGGCCCGTCACCACCAGCGCCAAGGTGGACAGCAACGGGGCCGCGTAAGACGCGACCCCCAGCATCTGGATATCGCCGCGCTTCATCCCGAAATCCCAGGTGAAAAACGCCGCGCCGACGGGGCCAAGACCCAAAGCGAGCACCGCGCCCCATCCCGTGGGCGCGGCTGGCCAAAGCGTCGGTTCCAGCGCCAGATGCGTCAACGCGCTTAAACCTGACGTTGCTAGGCAATAGACCACCACTGCCTCGGTCGGCACCTGCCCGAACTTGCGCGACAGCACCGAATAGCCGGCCCAGATCAGCGCCGCCGCAAAGGCCAGCGCCATCGCCAAAGGCGGTGAGGCACCCGAGCTTTTCTGCCAGACGATCAGCGCCGCGCCCGCAAAGGCCAGGGCCGCGCCCGCCAGATGCAGGGGCCGCAGCCTCTCACCGGGCAAAACCCCCGAAAACACCACAATCAGAAGCGGCCACAAATAGGCGATCAGCCCGGTTTCCGGCCCCGGCCGCATCCGGAACGCGGTAAAGTATAGAAAATGATAGGCAAAAAGCGCCGCCGTCCCCAAGGCATAGGCCTGCCACGGCACCCTGTGCAGCACCCCGAACCCCGAACCTCGCCAGATCCAGACCAGCCCGACTGCCCCGCCAATCGCAAAGCACATCGCGTTCAGTTGCAACGGCGGCACCGGGGCCGAGCCGATGGACAAAACCGCCAGCAGCGCCCACATCAACACCGCCGTGAACCCGATGAATGTAGCGCGGGCTCGGGTCATGGGTCCTTCCAAAGGTCCGCGCAAATCACGCACCCACCCCATTATCCGTAGGGTGCGTGCTTGCACGCACCGCGCGCCCCGTCACACGAAGAACTGCGCCCCGTTCGCCGAAATGGTCGAGCCATTGATGAAGCCGGCATCATCCGAGACCAGAAACGCCACGCAGCGCGCAATCTCGGCGGGTTCGCCCAAACGCCCCGCCGGGATCGCCGCAATGATGCTTTCGCGCACCTTCTCTGGCACCGCCATCACCATCTCGGTGGCGATATAGCCCGGGCAGACCGCGTTCGCCGTGATGTTGAACCGTGCGCCTTCCTGAGCCAGCGATTTCACGATCCCCAGATCCCCCGCCTTGGTCGCGGCATAATTGACCTGAGCGAACTGCCCCTTCTGCCCGTTGATCGAGGAGATCACCACGACCCGCCCGAACTTCCGCTCGCGCATGCCCGGCCAGATCGGATGCACCGTGTTGAACACGCCCGTAAGGTTGGTGCCGATCACCTCGTTCCACTGCTCGGGCGTCATCTTGTGGAACGGCGCGTCCCGGGTGATCCCGGCATTGGCCACCACGACCGAGATCGGCCCCAGGTCCGCCTCGACCTGCGCCGCGCCGGCCTTGCTGGCCTCGTAATCGGCCACCGACCATTTGTAGGTCTTGATCCCGGTCTCGGCGCTGAACGCCGCCGCCGCCGCATCATTGCCCGCGTAATTCGCCGCCACCGTATAGCCCGCCGCCTTCAGCGCGCCCGAAATGGCCGCGCCAATGCCCCGCGTGCCGCCCGTCACCAAAGCCACTTTCGACATTTTCGTCCTCCTCCGAGACCTTCAACAATCCTGTTACTCAAACGGCAGCGCTCGCGCAATATTCTTGCGCAGACACTCGCTTATGCGGCAATTCCCTGCAGTTGCAGCAATCAGGCCCGTTCAAGGCACATGGCAACACCCATGCCGCCGCCGATGCACAGGGTCGCAAGACCCTTCTTCGCGCCCGACCGCTGCATTTCGAACAGCAGAGTGTTCAGAATGCGCGCCCCCGAAGCGCCGATCGGGTGGCCAATGGCAATCGCGCCGCCGTTCACGTTGACGATCGACGGATCCCAGCCCATGTCCTTGTTCACCGCACAAGCCTGCGCCGCAAACGCCTCGTTCGCCTCAACCAGGTCCAGATCGGCGACCTTCCAGCCCGCCTTTTCCAGCGCCTTGCGGCTGGCGAAAATCGGCCCTACGCCCATGATCGACGGGTCCAGCCCGGCGGTGGCATGCGAGGCGATCCGCGCCAAAGGCGTCAAACCGCGGCGGATGGCTTCCGCCTCGCTCATCAGCATCACCGCCGCCGCGCCGTCATTCAGACCGCTCGCGTTCGCCGCTGTCACCGAGCCGTCCTTCACAAACGCCGGGCGCAGCTTCTGCATCGCTTCCATCGTCGCGCCGTGGCGGATGTATTCGTCCTGATCGACGACGATATCGCCCTTCTTCGTCTTGATCACGAAGGGCACGATCTCATCCTTGAACTTGCCGGCCTTCTGCGCGGCTTCGGCCTTGTTCTGGCTGCCAAGCGCCAGGATGTCCTGCATGTCGCGGGAAATCTGCCACTGGTTGGCGACGTTTTCCGCCGTCTGGCCCATGTGGTAGTTGTTGAAGGCGTCCCAAAGGCCGTCCTTGATCATCGTGTCGATGAAGGCCATGTCGCCCATCTTGGTGCCGGCCCGCAGATGCGCGACATGGCCGGACATGCTCATGCTTTCCTGGCCGCCCGCAATGACGATCGCCGCATCGCCCAGCGCGATGTTCTGCGCGCCCAAAGCCACCGCCCGCAGGCCCGAGCCGCAGACCTGATTGATCCCCCAGGCGCTGGCTTCCTTGGCCAGACCGGCGCGGATCGCCGCCTGCCGCGCCGGGTTCTGGCCCTGACCCGCGGTCAGAACCTGCCCCAGGATCGTCTCGTTCACTTCGGCCTTGTCGATACCGGCGCGCGCGACAACCGCCTCGATCACCGCAGCGCCCAATTCATGTGCCGGGGTCGCAGCGAACGCCCCGTTGAAGCTGCCCACAGCGGTCCGCGCCGCCGATACGATCACCACATTGGTCATGATCCTGCCCTCCTGGCCCCCCGGCAAAGATCATCCTTGCCGCTTTGCAGCATGGCCTAGGCGGTCAGGATTTCAAAAGCAAGCCCGTCTGACGCGCTGCATGGCAGCCATGATGACGCAGCGTAACTTCGGCAGGCCCAAGCGGCGGGATCACGCCCGCTTCGCCTCGTCCCGGGTCCAGAACGGCCGGACCGTGGGCGCGCCGAACAGATAGCCCTGCATGCAATCGACGCCCATCGCGCGCAGAACCGCCGCCTCGGGCTCGCTTTCGACCGCTTCAGCCACGACATACATGTCGAATTGCTTGGCGACGGACATCAGCGCCGCGACAACCGACTGGTTGGCCGGGTCCAGATGCAGGTTGCGCACGAACTGGCCGTCGATCTTCACCATGTCGAAGAAGAACTCCTTGAACAGGCGGACGATGGTCGGGCCGGAGCCGAAATCGTCCAGCGCAAAGGCCACGCCGCGCCCCTGCAACTCGTCCATGAAGGCGGTGACAATCTCAGGCACCAGCATGGCCGAGGATTCGTTGATCTCCAGGATCAGCCGCTCGGCCACGCCCGGATGGGCCTTCAGCCCCTGATCCAGCGCCCGCTTGTACCGCGGGTAACCGATGGACCGGGCAGACATGTTCACGGCAATCCGCAGCCCCGGATTGCGCGCCAGCGTGTCGATGCCAAGCTCAAGCGCGATGCAGTCGATCTCGCGCCCCATCTCCTGCGCCTCGACCGCGCCCATGAAATCGCGCGCGGGAATGATGCGGCCATTGCCGTCCATCAGCCGGATCAGCGCTTCGTGGAACGCGACCCGCCCCGGATCGCGCGCCAG
>JANLQT010000186.1:0-2186 GCA_031368035.1 Rhodobacterales bacterium
CGACGTTTTCTTCGATGCTCAGCGACTTGCCTTCGCCCTTCATCTCGTACCGGCCACCCTTGAAGTATTCGGTCGCGGCGCAGTCGAGACCGAGGTAGATGTCCTCACCGGGGCGATACCCGGCCTTTTCGATGGATTTCAGAATGATATCAAGCGCGTCACGGGCGGAGTTCAAGTTCGGCGCGAACCCGCCCTCGTCGCCGATGCCGGTGTTGTGGCCCGCCGCCTGTAGTTCCTTCTTCAGCGTGTGGAACACTTCTGACCCCATGCGGATCGCCTCGCGGATGTTTTCCGCACCGACAGGCATGATCATGAATTCCTGAATGTCGATCGGGTTGTCGGCATGTTCGCCGCCGTTGATGATGTTCATCATCGGCACCGGCAGGATATGCGCCGAGGTGCCGCCGACATAGCGATACAAGGGCTGGCCGGTGAATTCCGCCGCGGCCTTGGCCACCGCCAAAGACACGCCAAGGATCGCATTCGCGCCCAGACGGCCCTTGTTCGGGGTGCCGTCCATCTCGATCATCGTGCGGTCGATGCCGACCTGCTCGGTGGCGTCAAAGCCGACGATGGCCTCGGCGATCTCGCCGTTCACCGCGCCGACCGCCTCAAGGACGCCCTTGCCCATGTAGCGTTTCTTGTCGCCGTCGCGGCGTTCCACCGCTTCGTGCGCGCCGGTCGAGGCGCCCGAGGGCACCGCAGCGCGGCCCATCGCGCCGCTTTCCAGAACCACGTCGACCTCGACCGTGGGGTTGCCCCGGCTGTCAAGGATTTCGCGGGCGTGAATGTCGATGATCGTGCTCATGGGCAGGCTCCAATAGCCAAAGGGTGCTCTCGCGCACCCGTTTAGCGTTGCTTTGCGACAGTGGAAAGTCCCGGCTTGGAAAGTCCCGCGTTTGCGGTTTCGGCTTTTGCGGCGGCCCGGGCGCGGATGCGCTCGCGCATGAAGGAATACAGGCCCGAGACGATGATTAGGCCAGCGCCCGCCAGCGTCATCCGGTCGGGGCGTTCGGCAAAGATCAGCCAGCCCACGGTGATCGCGAAGATCAGCCGGGAATAGCGGAACGGCGAGACAACCGAGACATCGCCCAGCCTCGTGGCCGCCGTGATCGCCCAGTACCCGGCAGTTCCGAACACGAAGACCCCGGCCAGCATGGACGCTTGCCAGGACGTCGGCATCTGCATGCCCTGCACCATCGTCATCCCCGCGCCCAGCACCGCAACCGAAGCGACGCCCCAGGCGGACACTTGCGAGGTGGCATAATGTTCGGGCACCAACCGCGAGGCGATGTCGCGCAAAGCCAGGCCCGCGACGGTCACCAGCACCCACAGGCCGGCAGGCTGGAACCCGTCCATGCCGGGGCGGATCACCAGCAGAACGCCGGCAAAGCCGACGCCGATCGCGCTCCAGCGCCGCCAGCCGACGGTTTCGCCGAGAAAGAGGGCTGCTGCGAGCGTGACGGCAAGGGGCATGGCTTGCAGAACGGCGGAGACCGTCGCCAAAGGCACGGCGGCGAGCGCGGTGATGTAGCCAAAGGTGCCGATCATCTCGCCCAGATTGCGGGCCATGACCCAGGGGTGAAACGCCTGCGCCGTCAGGGTGCGGCGACCGGACGTGCGGGCGAGGCCAGCGAAGAACAGAAAGCCGGGGATGCAGGTCAGCAGCAGGATCTCGCCGGTGGGCAGGGTCTGGGCCGAGAACTTCAGGAACATGTCCTCAAAGGCGAAGAGGGCCATGGAGCCGGTCATCAGGGAGATGCCGCGCAGGTTTTCGGCGTTTCGAAGGGCGGTCATCGTCAGTCCTTGTGGCCAGCGCCCCGGGGGTTTCACACCCCCGGACCCCCGTGGGAATATTTATGGCTTCGGTGAAGGGCGAGAGGAGGGTCAGCCCTTGACGCGCTTGCCCAAGAGTTCCAGCCGGTGGCCGATCAGGCGAAAGCCAAGCCGGGCGGCGATCTTTTCCTGCAGGGCTTCGATCTCGGGGTCGACGAATTCGATCACCTCGCCGGTGGCGACGTCGATCAGATGGTCGTGGTGGTCACGCTCGGCATCTTCATAACGGGCGCGGCCGTCGCCGAATTCGTGTTTTTCAAGGATGCCTTCCGTCTCGAACAGCTTCACGGTGCGATAGACGGTGGCAAGCGAGATGCGTGGGTCGATCTTTGCCGCGCGGGCGTACAGCT
>JANLQT010000249.1:0-8964 GCA_031368035.1 Rhodobacterales bacterium
GCGCCGTCCTGATAGCCGGGAACGCGGCCAAAGCGGTTGGCGCGGGTCAGGGTGGACACGCCCCGCACCCCGTCGGGCGGATAGCGGGTGGCGCGGACGGCGGCTTCCGCCTCGGCCATGGTCTGGACATAGGGAATGATCAGGCTTTGCGCGCCAAGGTCGAGGAAACGCTTGATCAGCACCACGTCATTGACGGCGGGGCGCACCACCGCCGAGGTGCCGGGATAGGCCGCGATCACCTGCAGTTGAGGCAGCACGGTCAGGGGATCGCCGGGGGAATGTTCGGTGTCCAGCAGCAGCCAGTCATAGCCCGCGCCGGCCAAAGCCTCGGTCGAGGTCAGGTCGGGCAGCATGCACCACAGGCCAAAGCTGCGGCGGCGGGCGGCCAGGGCGGCCTTGAACGTGTTGGGGATCATGCGAAGGAAACTCCGATGCGGGGCTGCGGGACCCGGGCCACCACATCACATCCGGGCCGTTCCTGTCCACGCCTTGCGATGCGGACAGGTCAGGCGGGGGGCAGCGGCGGGCGGGGGCGGGCCGCGAGGTCTTGCGCTTCGTCCAGCCCGATGCCGGTCATGCACAGCAGTCGCACCACGCATTCGGCGATGGCGGCTTCTGGCAGGGTGCCACTGGTCACCGCCAAGGCGACGCCGACGATGGCATGGGCCGCCATGCGGAAGGTCAGGTCGGCATCGGTCACGCGGAACCGTCCGGCGCGCGTGGCGTTCTGCATGTCGCGCATCGCAAAGGGGCCCATCTGGCGCACCATCGCCTCGGCAATGACTTCCGAGCGGTTCAAAAGCTGCTTCCAGCGCAGATCGCTGGTCGCCGCGACGAGCACGTTCCAGATGCCGAAGGCATAGACCTGCGCGGGGTCGGTGAAGGTGTCGGTGACGGTCTCGATCCGCAGCGCAAGGTCGTACATCAGCCGTTCCAGCACCGCGATGGCGAGGTCATCTTTGGATTTGAAATAGCTGTAAACCGTGCCCGCGCCGATATCGGCCCGGTCGGCTATTTCCAGCATGGTGGCGGCGTCGATGCCCTTTTCGCCCATGACCTCTTGTCCGGCCTGGATCAGCGCCTCGAGGTTCTTCTGGCGGCGGCGGGCCACGCGGCCCAGCAGGGGTTCTGTCGCAGGATCGTCAATGTCGCTCATCTTTGCGCGATGCCTTATTTCCGGATGCCGCTCAAGTTTGAATTGGTTTGGGCAAGCTTGAATCGGTCAGAGATGCTGACGGACTTGGGTCACAATCAGAGGTGACCATGAATCGTTGTTGACAGCAACTCATAAGTGAATAACGTTCATAATTAACGAGGGAGGCAATCCATGAATGTCCATGTCACCAAGGCGATTCGCGAAAGCGATGTGAAATCCATTGCTCAGGCGCTGGTGCCGGAACTGCGCAAGACCGAGTTCCAGACTGAAGCGGATCGCAAGGTTCCGGCGGAAAACATCCGTTTGCTGAACGACAGCGGGCTGCTGGGGATCTTCCGGGCGAAGAAATGGGGCGGGTCCGAACTTTCGATGCGCGCGCATGTCGATGCAGTGTCCACGGTTGCCGAGGGCTGCGGGGCTACGGCCTGGGTCTTGGGCGTCTATCACGCGCATGACTACATCATCGGCCATTTGCCGGAACAGGCGCAGCAAGAGATTTACACCACCGGCCGCGTGGCTGCGGTGGCGGCGGTGATCGGCCCGCGCGGCAAGGCGGTGCGGCAGGCGGATGGGTCCTTTGAGCTGAACGGGTTCTGGCCTTTTGCTTCGGGCAATGCGGCGTCGGACTGGTTGCTGCTTGGGGCCGAGATTTTCGACGTCGATGGCAGCAAACTGGACGAGGCCGATCTGGCGGTGCCGATGGCCGATGTGGTGCAGATCGACGACTGGAAGGTTGCGGGATTGCAGGGCACCGGGTCGAACTCGGTCAAGGCGGTGGATGTGAAAGTGCCGGCGCACCGTTATGTCTCGCTGCCGGCGCTGCTGGAAAACCAGACCGGGGCCTGGGCGAAGGCGGACACGCCGGCAATCTACAAGTGCCAGGCGGGGCCGGCGCTGGGGATGTATATCTGCACCTCGGCCTTGGGCGCGGCCAGGCGCTCGCTGGAGGAGTTTCTGCGCGTCGTGCCGGGCAAAAAGGTCATGTACACCGCCCATATCAGCCATGAATGGTCGGCGCTGCAGGTCGCGGTGGGCGAGGCGGCTGCGATGATCCACGCGGCGGAACTGATCCTGTACAAGATGGCCGATGACGTGGATTATTGGGCGCGGCGGGGCGAGAAGATGCCGATGGACCTGCGTGGCCGCATCCGGATGGAGATCACGGTCGTGCCGCAGATGTGCCGGGATGCGGTGCACAAGCTTTTGACCATCGGGGGCGCTGCGGGGCTGAGCACGAAAAGCCCGATCCAGTTGAACTGGCGCAATTTGCAGGCGGCCTCGATGCACGGGTTCCTGTTGCAGGGCGCGGGCGCGGAAATCTATGGCCGGGTGCTGTTGGGCGTTGATCCCGGCACGCCGATCATCTGACCGCCATGGACCCCGCGCTGTCCGCGCTGCCTTTGGTCGCCTCTGCGGATTATGTCGGAGCCATCGCGCAGCATGTCTCGTCGGTCTGTGTCATCACGACCAAGCATGACGGCATCCGCTATGGCCTGACGGCGACGGCGGTGGCTTCGGTCACCGCCGATCCGCCCCGGCTGCTGGTGTGCGTGAACAAATCGGGGCAAACCCATGAAAAGATCCTCGCCTCGGGCGCGTTCTGCGTGAACGTCCTGGCCGAGGAGCAGGACCAGATCGCCATGGTGTTTGCCGGGATGGGCGGCAAGGAGGTGGACCGGTTTGCGCTGGGGGAATGGACGCGTTTGGCGACGGGCGCACCGGCGCTGGTGGGCGCCTCGGCGGTGTTTGATTGCCGGTTGGGTGAGATGGGACTGCAGTCCACCCACACGATCCTGTTTGGCGATGTGGTGGCGACGGCGCATCGCAAGGGCGCGGACACGCTGCTGTATGGTGCGCGGCGGTTCCGGCAGTTGAAGAAGGTGTTCAACGCGCAAGGCGAGCCGGCTGAATATCTGTGACATCATGTCGGGGCATATGCCTTGGAGGGGAAATGCTGTGAGCGAGGTTCTGTCCTTTGCCTATGACGCCCAACCGGCGCGGATCATCTTTGGTTCTGGCAGCGTGGCGCGTCTGGGGGCCGAATTGCGCGCCGTCGGGCGCGGGCGGGCGCTGATCTTGTCCACCGCCGGCCAAAAGCATGCGGCCGAGGCTTTGGCGGCGGGTCTGGACGGTTTGGCGGTTGGGGTCTTTGCCGAGGCCGCGATGCACACGCCGGTGGAGGTGACGGAGCGTGCCATGGCGGCTTTTGCGGCGGCGGGCGCGGATTGCACGGTGGCCTTGGGCGGCGGGTCCACCATCGGGCTGGGCAAGGCGATTGCGTGGCGCAATGACACGGTGCAGGTCGTGTTGGTCACGACCTATGCCGGATCGGAAGTCACTCCGATCCTGGGTCAGACCGAAGGCGGCGTGAAAACCACGGTGCGGAGCGCGAAGATCCTGCCCGAAGTGGTGATCTATGACCCCGATCTGACGTTGACCCTGCCGGTGGCGATGTCCGTCACCTCGGGACTGAATGCCATCGCCCACGCAGTCGAGGGGCTGTATGCGCAGGACCGCAACCCGATCACCGCGCTGATGGCGGTAGAGGGGATCCGGGCGCTGCAAGCCGCCCTGCCGGTGATCGTGATCGCGCCGCAGGACGGCACGGCGCGGGCGCAGGCTTTGTATGGGTCCTGGCTGTGCGGCACCGTCTTGGGCACCGTCGGCATGGCGCTGCATCACAAGCTTTGCCACACGCTGGGCGGGTCGTTCGATCTGTCCCATGCCGAAACCCATGCCGTGCTTATCCCGCATACGGCGGCTTACAATCAGGACTTTGCCCGGGCCGAACTGGCCCCGGCCGCGGCGCTGTTTGGCGGCGATCTGGGTGGCGGGCTGTGGGATTTCGCCAAGTCGCTGGGCGCTCCGCTGAGCTTGCGGGAGCTGGGCTTGAAGGACTCCGATCTGGACCGCGCCGCCGATCTGGCGGTGAAGAACCCCTACTGGAACCCAAGACCGGTGGCGCGCGGGGCGATCCGCGATCTTCTGGGCCGCGCCTGGGCCGGCACCCGCCCGGCCTGACGGAACACATTTTCAAGGAGACACCGATGGCCAGCTATCTGACCGAAGACAATTCCGCCGCCGCCGTCATCGGCCGGATCAACGATGCCGAGTGTGCTCCGCGCTTCCGGCAGATCATGGAGAGCCTGATCACCCACCTGCACGGGTTCATCAAGGAGATCGGCCTGACCCAGGAGGAATGGGAAGTGGCGATCGACACGCTGACGCGGACGGGTCAGAAATGTTCGGACGAGCGGCAGGAGTTCATCCTGATGAGCGACACTTTGGGCGTGTCGATGCTGGTCGATGCGATCAACAACCGCCGTCCGCCCGGCGCGACCGAGAACACCGTGCTGGGCCCGTTTCATGTTGTTGGCGCGCCGGAATTGCCGATGGGCACGAATATCTCGCTGGACGGGGTGGGGGAGAGTTGCCTGTTCTCGGGCCGGGTTTTGGACACGGCGGGCAATCCGGTCGAGGGGGCGAAAATCGACGTCTGGTCGGACAATGCGGACGGGTTTTACGACGTGCAGCAGCCGGGCATCCAGCCGAAGTGGAACAACCGGGGCATCTTCACCACCGGGGCGGATGGCAGCTATTCGTTCCGGGGCATCAAGCCGACCTCGTACCCCGTGCCGGTCGATGGCCCGGCGGGCGAGATGCTGACCGGCATGGGGCGCCATCCGTTCCGGCCCGCGCATACCCATGTGATCGTCACCGCGCCGGGTTTCCAGAAGCTGGTCACCCATATTTTCGTGGGCGATGACCCCTACATCCAGTCCGACGCGGTGTTCGGTGTGAAATCCTCGCTGATCGCGCCATTTGCCAAGACCGGGGGCGGCGACACCGCCTGGGTCTGCCCGTTCGATTTCGTGCTGGCCGAGAAGGGCTGAGAGAGCCGGACCGCGCAAAGGGATTTGACTCGATAGGGATGCATGATCAACCTGAAATATGGTGTATCGCATAGTGGTGCGGTTGGGCTTGCGCCCGGCGTATCGGACCATGGACGCCAACTGGCTGGAAACGCAGGACGAAACTTCACACCCTCAGCCGCCGGGGCCTGATCAAGGGCGGCGCGGCATCGCTTGCGGCGTCCGCGATCCTTGGCGCCTCCCGCGTGGGGGCGGAGGGCGCGACGTTCAGGTCGGCTATGTCCTGCCCCAGACCGCCCCCTAGGCAGGCCGCGAATTGCGAGATTGTCACCGGCAACATGATCCCGCCGGATCTTGCGACCTTCTGGGCGCAGGCGGCGCAGCAGGGCTTCAACCCCAAGGTGGTGACCCTCGGCATGGCGCGGCTGTTCCCGTCCATCATCGAGACGCAGGGGCCGCGCGGAGACGGGCTGACTTCCGAAATCTGGTGGATGCCGTCGCGCCCGTTCGCCTTCTGTCTGACCGGGCGATCGGCCAAGGATCAGGCGTCGGCTTATACCGCGGCGACCGGGCGGCCCTGGACTCAGGTGCCGGGTTTCATCCATGCGCTGCTCGAACTGTCGATGGGTGTGATCAAGCGGACGGTGGCGCTGGACGTGGCGGCGGCCGAGCTTCCGGGCGTGCTGGGCCCAAATGGCGCGGGCAAGACCACGCTGTTCAAAGCCTTCAGCGGGATACCCTGCGCGCAGGGGGCATCCGCTTCAAGGGCAGGGCTTTGGGCGGGCTGGCCCCGGCACGCGTCACCGAGGCGGGTGCGGCCATGGTGCCGGAAGGGCGGCGGCTGTTTCGCTCGCTTTCGGCCAAGGAGAACCTGATCCTCGGCGGTTATGTCAAGCGGCCCGGACCGTGGTCGCTGGAGAAGGTCTAAGGTGTCTTTCCGGTGCTGAAGGACAAGCGCCATCAGCCCGCGACCTCGCTTTCGGGCGGGCAGCAGCAGATGGCCGCCATCGGACGGGCGCTGATGTCGAACCCGGATCTGTTGGTGCTGGACGAGCAGAGCCTTGGTCTGGCCCCGGTAGTCATCAAGGACATCCATGCCATGTTGCCGAAGACCCTCGGCGAGGGGTTGGCGGCCATTCTGGTGGATCAGGATGTGACCTGCGCCTTGAAAGTCTCGCAGAATTGCCTGTGCCTGCTGGAGGGGCATGTTGCCTTGCAGGGCCGGTCGGACGCTTTCACCCATGCCGAAATCTAGGCTGCCTTTTTCGGGAGCCGACGCGCGATGGACTGGATCAATGTCATCGTTCAGGGCGTGCTGATCGGCGGGCTTTACGCGCTGCTCGCGGTGGGGCTGTGCCTGATTTTCAGCGTGATGCGGCCGGTGAACATCGCGCATGTCGATCTGATCGTGGGGGCGGATTGTCTGGCCACGGTGTTCGCAGGCCTGACGGGGATGAACCCGCTGTTCGGTCTTGTGCTGGTGGTGCCGATCATGGCGGCCTTCGGTTGCGCGCTGCAAATGGGGCTTTTGAACCACGTCCTCTGCGGCAAGATGCAAATCACTCGGTCCATCGGGCCAGCCGTTTGGCCGCCCTTGCCGTAGTGGCGCTGATCGCCGGGCTGATCGCCGCGCCTTGGTGGGGCACGACGGCCAATCTGCGGCTGATCACGGAGTTCATGTTCTAGGTAACGCTCGCCAGCTTGTGCAACCTGCTTGCGGGCTGCGCGGCGCCTTTGTGCATCGGCCAGCACGCCTGTGTCGGGATGGGCGGCGATACCCTGTTCAGTGTCACTTTGTTCGTCGGGGTCAGTCCGCTGTAAGCCATCCCCGTTTTGGCACTGGTGGGCGCGGCGCTGTGGCTGCCGGTGGCAAGGCTGGTGTTCCGACTAAAGGGGCCTATTTCGCCATCGGCACCTGGGTCGCGGCCGCGGTGGTCCGGCTGTCGGCGGCACAGATCTCATCGCTGGGCGGCGGCTCGGGGATGAGCCTGCCGATCAAGGCGATGAAGTCGATAGGCTCGAATTCGCAGCGCGAGATGATCCTGTATCCGACCGCGCTGGCGGTTTGCCCGGCGCGGTGGTGCTGATCTATCTGCAGATGCGATCCCGCATCGGGCTGGCGCTGACAGCGATCCGGGGCAATGAGGTCGCCTCGCCCAGTCTGTGCATCGGCTTGGGACGGATCAAGCTGGTGACCTATGTGGTGACCGCCGCCGTCACCGCGATGGTGGGCGCGCTGATCTTTCTGACCAAGCTGCGCATCACGCCGGATAGGGCGTTCAGCGTCAACCACTCGACGGTGTTCGTGGTGCTGATCGTGGTGATCGGCGGCATCGGCACGATCGAGGGGCCGATTGTCGGCACGATCCTGTATTCGTGCTGCGGGAATACCTTGCCGATCTGGGGGCGATCTATCTGAGGATCCTGGGCGCGCTGGCCATTGCCATCATGCGGTGGGCGCCGAAGGGGATCTGGGGCTTATGATGAAACGCGGGGATTCGTGCTTGTTCGCGGTGGGGTATCGCATCCGGGTGCGGGATGGCGGCTAAGCAATGAATGACAGTTTTGGGAGGAAGACATGGCGGATATTACCACGGACGTTCTGATCATCGGCTCGGGCCCGGCGGGGCTGACGACGGCGGCGCATCTGTCCACGGCGGGGGTGCCGAACATGGTGGTCAACCGCTATCGCTGGCTGGCGGGCACGCCGCGCGCCCATATCACCAACCAGCGCGCGATGGAGGTGTTTCGTGATCTGGGGCAGGATCTGGAATCAGAGATTTACCTTTACGCCACCGATCAGGACCTGATGGGCAACAACGTGTTCTGCGTGTCGCTGGCGGGGGAGGAGCTTGGGCGGATGAAGTCCTGGGGCAACGATCCCTATTCTCGGGCTGAACATGTGGCGTCTTCGCCCACCCATATGAACGACCTGCCGCAGACCTTTCTAGAGCCGCTGCTGATGAAAACCGCCTGCGCGCGGGGCACGCAGGCACGGATGTCCTGCGAATATCTGCGGCATGAACAGGACGGCGAGGGGGTGACGACCACTTGCCTCGACAAGCTGACGGGCAAGGAATTCACCATAAGGTCGAACTATCTGGTGGGGGCGGATGGCGGCAACTCGGCTGTCGCCGAGAACGAGGGCTTTGCCTACGAAGGCAAGATGGGCGTCGGCGGGTCGATGAACATCCTGTTCCGGGCGGATTTGTCGCGCTATGTCGCGCACCGGCCTTCGGTCCTTTACTGGGTGATGCAGCCCGGCGCGGATGTGGGCGGCATTGGCATGGGGCTGGTGCGGATGGTGCGGCCTTGGAACGAATGGCTGATCGTCTGGGGCTATGACATCGCCCAGCCCGCGCCAGTGGTGGACAAGGCCTTGGCGACTCAGGTGGCACGGCAGTTGGTGGGCGATCCCGGGCTGGAGATCGACCTGATATCCGCCAACACCTGGACGGTGAACAACTGCTATGCGACCGAGATGCGCCGGGGGCGGGTCTTCATCATGGGCGACGCCGCGCATCGGCATCCGCCGTCGAACGGGCTGGGATCGAATACCTCGGTGCAGGACAGCTTCAACCTGGCGTGGAAGCTGGCGGCGGTGTTGAAGGGGCAGGCGGCGGAGGCGCTGCTGGACAGCTATTCGGCGGAACGCCCGCCTGTGGCCAAGCAGATCGTCACCCGCGCCAACCAGTCGATTGCCGAGTTCGGGCCGATCTTCGGCGCCTTGGGCATGGATGGCGGGGTCGATACTGACAAGATCAAGGCCAACATGGCGCGGCTGGCCGATGCCACCGCCGCCGCCGAGGCGCAAAGGACGGCGCTGCGCGAGGCGATTGCCTTCAAGAAATACGAATTTGACGCGCATGGGGTCGAGATGAACCAGCGCTATCGCTCCAGCGCGGTGCAGGCCGACGGCCAGCCGGAACCGGCCTT
>JANLQT010000260.1:0-4169 GCA_031368035.1 Rhodobacterales bacterium
GGCGCGCAGGCGAAATGGCTGGGGCTGCCGAGCGAGCAGAAGTTCAAGGGTTTCGGCGTGTCGGCCTGCGCCACCTGCGACGGGTTCTTCTATCGCGGCAAGGAAATCGTGGTGATCGGCGGCGGCAACACCGCCGTGGAAGAGGCGCTGTTCCTGACCAACTTCGCCAGCAAAGTCACCCTCGTCCACCGCAAGGCCGCCCTGCGCGCCGAAAAGATCATGCAGGACCGCTTGTTCAAACATCCCAAGATCAGTGTCGTTTGGGACAGCGAAGTGACCGAGGTTCTGGGCACCGAAGCGCCCTTGGGCGTGACCGGCGTGAAGACCCGCAACCTGTTGACCGGCGCGGAAGCCGTCATCCCCTGCGCGGGGTTCTTCGTGGCGATTGGCCATGCGCCGGCATCCGAACTGGTGGCCACGCAACTGGACCTGCACAACGGCGGTTATGTGAAGATCGAACCCGGCAGCACCCGCACCTCGATTCCCGGCGTCTTCGCGGCGGGCGATCTGACCGACCACATCTACCGGCAGGCAGTCACCAGCGCGGGAATGGGCTGCATGGCGGCACTGGATGCAGAGCATTGGCTGGCCGAACAATAGGGCCGCCCTCCGGCGCAGATCTTTCAACAGCGTCTCAAATTTGCCCAAAATGCCCTCTAGGCGGGGCTCGACATGAGTCTTGGAGATTTCGATGATGAACACTTTCAAAATTATGGCGCTGGCGGCCGGCGTTTCGTTGCTGGCGTTTGTCGCCAATGCGTCCACCGTCGCTGTGGGCGGCACCGGCTCGACCGGCGCGGGCGGTTTCACCGATCCCGCCGGCACGGTTGACACCAACAACGGTGCCTATACCCAACAAGTCACCACGCCCGCGTCGAACTGGGTCTGGGTTGAAGATCCGGCCTCGGACCACATCACCTATGACTTCACCTTCGCCTTCGATCTGACCGGCTATGACCTCGACACCGCCGCGCTTGCAGGGCTGTGGGGCGTGGACAACTCCGGCACCGTCGATCTGAACGGCACCGAGGTGTCCTTCCTGGACTTCGGTTATGACGCGTTCCAGACCCTGACTGCTTTCACCGATGCCGGCGCGACCTTGGTGGACGGCGTCAACACCCTGACCTTCCACGCCACCAACGAAGGCGGCCCGGGGGCGTTCCGCGCCTCGGTCACAGTAACCGCCGACGTGGCGCCCATTCCGCTGCCCGCGTCGCTGCCGTTGCTGGCTGCGGGACTGGGCGGGCTTGGCCTGCTTGCCAAGCGCCGCAAGCGCAGCGCCTGATCTTTTGCCGGATGGGCCCCTCGGGGCCCATTTTTCTTGGCGCCGCCCCGCCAGGCGATTTTCGTTCCATGGCCCGATTGCGCCGCGCAACCCTGACCCCTTTCTGCGCGTTCCTGCGGCATTTTCGCCTTGATTACTTGATTTTGCCGCAGCGCAGCTTGAATTTTCCCCGTTTCGCAGGCTAAACGCGGCGAGCCTTATCCGGGTGCCAAGACCCGGTGCGATTCCGGTTGATGATAGGATTTCCCCGATGACCGCTTCCAACCACTTGCCGATCCCCGAACTTTACGTTTCCCCCGAGGCGGCAGCCCAATTGAAAATTGACGCCGGCAACATGCCGTCCTGGGACCTGACCGCCCGTCAGGCCTGCGACCTTGAACTTCTGATGAACGGCGGATTTTTCCCGCTGACCGGCTTTCTGAACGAAGCCGACTATTCCGGCGTCGTGGAAAACATGCGCCTCGCCGATGGCACCCTGTGGCCCATGCCGATCACCCTCGACGTGTCCGAGAAATTTGCGGACACCGTGACCCCCGGCACCAAGATCGCTCTGCGCGATGCCGAAGGCGTGATCCTGGCGGTGATGACCGTCGCCGATAAATACCTGCCGAACAAACCCAACGAGGCCGCCAAGGTCTACGGCGCCGATGATCTGGCCCATCCGGCGGTGAACTACCTGCACAATACCGCGGGCCCGGTCTACCTCGGCGGCAAGGTCGAAGGTCTGGCAGCCCCGGTCCATTACGATTTCAAATCCCGCCGCGACACGCCGAATGAACTGCGCGCCTATTTCAAGAAAGTCGGCTGGAACAAGATCGTCGCGTTCCAGACCCGCAACCCGTTGCACCGCGCGCATCAGGAACTGACCTTCCGCGCCGCCAAGGAAGCACAGGCGAACCTGCTGATCCACCCGGTCGTCGGCATGACCAAACCGGGCGATGTGGACCATTTCACCCGCGTCCGCTGCTATGAGGCGGTGATCGACAAATATCCGCAATCCACCACCACGATGAGCTTGCTGAACCTCGCCATGCGGATGGCCGGCCCGCGTGAAGCGGTCTGGCACGGCCTGATCCGCGCCAACCACGGCGTCACCCACTTCATCGTCGGCCGCGACCATGCCGGCCCGGGCAAGAACTCGGCCGGCAAGGACTTCTACGGCCCCTATGACGCGCAGACCCTGTTCACCCAGTACGAATCCGAAATTGGCGTGAAGATGGTCGACTTCAAGCACATGGTCTATGTGCAGCAACGCGATCAATACTACCCCGCCAACGAAGTGCCCGAAGGCTGCACCGTGCTGGACATTTCCGGCACCGAACTGCGCCGCCGCCTGCGCGAGGGCCTCGACATCCCGGAATGGTTCTCGTTTCCGGAGGTCGTCACGCAACTGCGAAAGACCTCCCCGGCGCGCGACAAGCAGGGCTTCACGGTGTTCTTCACCGGCCTGTCCGGCTCCGGCAAGTCCACCATCGCCAACGCGCTGATGGTCAAGCTGATGGAAATGGGCGGCCGCCCGGTGACGCTGCTGGACGGCGACGTCGTCCGCAAGCACCTGTCCTCGGAACTGGGCTTTTCCAAGGAACACCGCGACATCAACATCAAGCGCATCGGCTATGTCGCCAGCGAGATCACCAAGAACGGCGGCATCGCGATCTGCGCGCCGATCGCCCCCTACACCGCCACCCGCCGCGCGGTGCGCGAGATGATCGAGGCTTACGGCGCTTTCATCGAAGTCCATGTGGCGACCAGCGTGGAAGAATGCGAAAAGCGCGACCGCAAGGGCCTGTACAAACTGGCGCGCGAAGGAAAGATCAAGGAATTCACCGGCATTTCAGACCCTTACGAGCTGCCGACCAAGGCCGAACTGGTGATCGACACCGAAGGGCTGGAAGTGGACAACTGCGCGCATCAGGTGATCCTGAAGCTGGAAGCCATGGGCCTGATCAAGGCCTGATCTGCCACACAGAATGACAAACGCCGCCCGGATGGTCCGGGCGGCGTTTTGCATCTCGGTCCCGTAGGTCGGGCGAAAACCCGACTCTCCCGCACCCTCCGGGGCCCGCCCCGGTTTCCGTCAGACCAGCGGGATCATCTTCTTCAGCAATCCGTCCTTCAGCACATAGTGATGGAAAATCGCCATCGCCGCATGGCCCAGGATCACCAGCATCAGGGCGTTCATCGCCAGCACATGCAACTCGCCGGTTGCGTCTAACTTGGCGAACCAGGTGACCGCCCCCAGCACCGGCACCGCCAGCATCAGTCCGTACAGCACCCAATGCCCGACCTCGGCCGCACGGTCCGCCCAGGTCGGCGCGCCGTCATGCGCGGGTGCCCCAGTGACAAGGCGCACCACGATCCGCGCCAGCACCAGCGCCAGCAGGACCGAGCCTGCCCAGACGTGCCAGGTGGGCGTGAACCCCGCCAACGGCTGACCCTCCAGATGCGCGTCCAGCGCATCGCCCATCCCGTCCGAGATGAAGTAGTTGGCGCCGATCAACAGCGCCGTCGCCCAATGCAGCGAAATCTGCAGGACCGAATAGGAAGCCTTGCTTGCCATGTCATCATCCATTTCTCTGGCCGCAGGGGCCGGTTTGTGGAGGAGACATGCTGCGCCGCAGCAAAGCTTTCAATGCGACTTGGGGCCGGGTTCCCGCCAGTTCAGGCTGCTAGACCCAAAGTTCTAGGCGGGAATCCCAGGGCGATGCACTTGCAGCACATGCCGTCAGTGCACGTTGACCGGGTCGAAGTCATGCTCGCGCGCCAAGGCAAAGGCCAGCTTCTTGTTGGCCACCAGCGCCAGCCGCTCGCCATTGGTGCGGCTCACCGAATAGACGACCTCCAGATCGCCAAGCTGGCTGCGCACATCATCCGGCAAATCTTC